>CAZGNH010000334.1:0-2357 GCA_964527025.1 uncultured Chthoniobacterales bacterium
GCGCCCGCGGGCCTCGGCCACGCGCGCATCCCGCCAGCGGCGGGCATCGGCCCCAGGGGAGATCGGGTGGTATTCGATGGTCACGGGTGTCGAGGCATCCCGCTGATACACGGCGGCAAGATACCTGTCCTCCTCCGTGCCTGCCTCGCGCACGCCCTGCAGGACAAACCCCCCCGCCTGCCGCGGAAATCCCATCTCCGTGTCCGGCCCCCCAAACCCACCGACCGGCGGAATCGCACTGTCCCGCAGCAGAATGAACGCGCCGACGGCCACCGCGATCGCACACAACAACAGACTCCAGATCAGCGGGTCGTTGATGCCGATGGCGGGGCGGTCCTTGGAAGCGGTGAACATGGTCAGGGTTTGAGTTCCTGCCCTTTCACCGCATCCATGATCACGAATTTCTCGTGGTGGAACGAGGCGTCGGACCGGAAGGCCAATCTTCCCGCATACCGGCGTTCGATGTCGACCAGAAGATCTTCGTCCTCCTCGCGCAGGCGGCGCAGCAACTCGGGATGCACGGTCACCTTCACCTCGTGCACGGTCTCCTGGTGGCGGCGCATCACCGCGTGCAGAGCCCGCTGGAGCTCGACACTGAGCGTCTCCGGGCTCTTGACCACCCCGCGCCCGTTGCAGTACGGACAGGTCACCAACTGCGAGCTGGCAAGACTCTCGGCCGCCCGCTGGCGCGTCATCTCCATCAAACCAAGCTGCGAAACGGGCAACACATGGGTGCGGGCCTTGTCGCGCTTGAGCCGCTCGCGCACCCGCTGGTAAACCGCCTGCTGGTCCTTGCGCGACTTCATGTCGATGAAATCGGCGATGATGATTCCCCCGATGTTGCGCAACCTCACCTGGCGACAGATCTCGTCGGCGGCTTCGAGGTTGGTTTGCAGGATCGTCTTCTCCATGTCCTTGGAGCCCTTGTTGCGGCCCGTGTTGACATCGACGGCGATGAGGGCCTCGGTTTCGTCAATGACGATGTAGCCGCCGCAGGGCAGCCAGACCTGGCGGTGGAAGGCCGACTCGATTTGCGACTGCACGCCGAAGCACTCGAAGACCGGCTCGGCGCCCGTGTAGACTTGGATGCGCTTCTTGGCGCGTTTGGAGATTTGTCCCACGAGGTTTTGCATCCGCTCGGCCGCCTTGGCATCGTCCACAATCACCGCGTCGATGTCGTCGGTGAGAAAATCGCGCACCGTGCGGTCCACCAGAGCGGGTTCCTCGAAGAGGCACGCGGGCGCAGGCTTCTCTTCCATCCCGCGGCGCACCTCCTCCCACTGCTCAAGCAGAAAATTGAGATCCCGCACGAAATACCGCGCCCGCTGCCCCTGGCCGACCGTGCGCATGATCACACCGAACCCCTCCGGCACCTCAAGCTCGCGCAGGATCTTGCGCAGACGCACCCGCTCTTGCGGATCGTCGATCTTGCGCGAGATGCCGCACTGCTCGTTGAAGGGCATCAACACAAGATAGCGCCCGGCAAGGCTGATGTCGGTCGTCACCCGCGGCCCCTTGGTCCCGATGGGCCCCTTCTTCACCTGCACAAGAATGTCCGACCCCGCGGGGTAAATGTTCGGCACGTCCTTGTGGGTGACCTTCGGGGCCTTCTTTTTTGGAGCGCCCTGGCGGTTGACCGCCTCGATGCCGCTGTCCAAGGCGGCCGGGATGGCGTCCCAGAATTGCAGGAAGGCATTTTTCTCGATGCCGATGTCCACGAACATGGCCTTGATGCCCTGTTCGATATTGCGGACCTTGCCTTTGAAGATGGCGCCGACGATGTTGCGGTCGCTGTCGCGTTCGGTGTTGTATTCTTCGAGGCGGCCGTCTTCGAGGTGCGCCACGCGCGTCTCAAGGCGCTCGCAGCTGACAATGATTTTGATGCCGGTGGTTTTTTTCTGGATTCCGAGAATGCGTTTGACTGTGTCGATCATGGATCAAGGGGATTGTGCCCGTGGATTCCGCGCGGGACTCCGGGGCGGGTGTGTTTGGTTGCGGTGTCATGGCGGGGGGACCTCACCGGCGGGGGGCCTGTGAGGGCCGTTGTTTTTGTTTGCGGTCTTTTCCGCCCAGGAAGTTGAAGAATTTCTGGAGGCCGGAGGGTTTGCGTTCGCGGTTTTGGACGCGTCCGCGTTCGTCGGCGTCGGCCCGGATGTCCGGGTCGGCGGGACGTTCGGCCTGCTGGGCTGCGAGGGTTTCCGCGTCGGAGGAAGTCTCCGGATCCTCGCCAAGACTGGTCGCGGCGGGGATGGCTCTGCCGAAATCCATGCTGCGGATGAACTGGAAATTGCCCGGAGCGGGCTCGAGCGCAGCCACAAGAACCGGCTTGGCCCGGGGAACTTCACCCTCGGCAGGTT
>CAZGNH010000335.1:0-2785 GCA_964527025.1 uncultured Chthoniobacterales bacterium
CCGGCGGATTTACGAAAAGAAACAGTGGGACATTGCGCCCTTCGGGCTCGATGGAAAGGCGGCAGGGCTGTTCGACGGAGAACGTCAACACCCCCTCCACGTGGCGCGCATCCACTCCGCTCGACGACGGTCGAATGACTGTCCGGCTCAAATCGCGCCCCGGCGCCCTGATTTCCACCGCGACCGGACGGTAGGCGTCGAACGAGGCGAAGCCGTAACGACCGCCGAAACACCCCGCCGGCAGCGACCATGGGGTCCCGTCGTCGGGTTCGGCCACCCGGGCCAGATAGACAGGCAGCGGCTGCCCGTTGATGCGGACTTCGTAGTCGGTGGAGAGGGATTCTCCCCCGGGAGCCGGGGTGATCGTTTCGGTCTTACTTGTCATGAGAGGCGTGTGGTTTGGGAAAGGGACCAGATGCATTCAGGGGGCGGGGCGTTCCGGCAGGGGCAGCACGGGTTGCCATCGGCGATTTTCCGGATCCCAATCGGCGATCATGGGTGGGCCACCATCCTTGTCGGGCGGGAGCAGTGCACAGAGCGGGCGGCCCTTCCAGAGGGCGAGGAATCCGTGCGCAGGGACTTCGACCTCGATCCCGCCGCCGCGCAGGGTGGCGGGCTCCTCGTCGTGGCTGGCGAGGATGACGAGGCCGTTGGCAAACTCCGTGCGGGTGACCTCGGGATCATAGCTGACGAATTCGAATCGGGTCATCGGCTGGCCGAAGAACTTCGAGCCCACGGTTTTCTGGAGGCGGGCCAGGGCGCTGATCCGTTGGTTGCCGAGGCCTGCGCGTTCGTCGGCGAGCACTTCTTCCATCGTGTAGTGCATGTTCATGCCGGCGGCGAGATACCAACTCACGTGGGAGCGCAGCAGGTCGGGGCGGGTGGCATCGGTACGCTCGAGATTGTGGGAATAGAAGGCGACCTTGTCGTGGAGCACCATCGTGGCCATCGGCCATTGGACCGTGTTGCCCGCTGCGTGCTGGGCGTCATAGAAGCGCCCGCGCGATTTCTGCAGGGTGGTCAGGTAGAACCCGAACGTGGCTGTCAGGTCGCGAAAGGCACGGTCGGGGCCTGCGCCTTCGCCCGAAACGGGCAGGACCGAGGCCGACATCCCGGCGATGTCGAAGAGCGCCTGCATCCACGCGTGGGGCGGCTTGCCAAAATCAAGGCTGAAATCGTAGTCGCTGCGGGTGCCGATCTGGTCCTGGAAGATCATGTCGAAACCGAAGTCGTCCCGCAGCGTGGTCAATTGATCGCGGACGAATTCCCGGACCGGTTCGCGCCAGACGCCGACCGCGAAGCCGTTATTTCCCGACCACTCCTGCACGAGAATCTCGCCGGAGCGTCCGCGCACGGCGAGTGCCTCCGGTCCGCCCATGGCCTCGACAGCCCTGGAGTTGGGATCCCACCACGCCGGATGCGTATACATTGTGACGAGGTCGCCGCGCTCCTTGAACCGTTCGATCAGGCGCTTCATCATCGGCGCACCTCCGGCCTTGTGATCGAATTCCAGGAAGTCCGGGTAGAACGTGTCATGACGGCCTTCGCGGGTGGACGCCACAAATTCGATGAGGACGGGCGGGGGCGGCAACAGGGCGAACAACTCGTCCATGCGCCCTTCGCGTTCGTAGCGGGCGATGCCGCGGAACCATGCCTTGAGGTGAACGGCGAAGGGGAGCTTCTCCGCCAGCCGGGGCGTCATTTTCTCCGCAAGGTCCGGCCAGTCGTCCATGTTGTTGTCGCGGCGGTAGGCGGCGAAGAGATCAAATGGATCGTCGGCCTGCATGAGGCGGATTGCAGGCAGGGAGGTCTCCTCCCCCTTGGCCAGCCAACATGAGACGCCATGCTGCAGGCCGGTCTGGTTGTGGCTTTCCAGCCGGTCCTTGGCCAACCCGAAGTGCGTGCGGCGGAAGGTGCGGCCGTCGCTTGGCTGGAGCGACCAGCTGCCCAGCGCGCCGCCTCCGGTCGTGAGCAGCACATTCAAGTCGTGGGTCGCCTGCGGCGAAGCACCACCGAACCGGTGCCCCTCCCGGATGGCTTCGTGGTTGCGGGCCAGTCCACCCCAAACGCCGTCGATATACCACATGCCTTCCTCCACAGGCAAATAGAGCGCCCGAGGGTAGCTCATGAGAACGAGACGGGCGTCACGATTGTTCAAAAGACGCAGCGGGGTCATCGTCAGGCCGTCGTCGGTGACCTCATAACGCAGGGTCACTTCGATGTCGGGGTGTTCGTAGTCCACTTCCGCCACGGCAGGACCAACCGGGCGGATTTCAGAAATCGTGGCATCCAACGTGCTGATCGACGGCCCCTTGTAATCGGGGCGGAATTCGTGCTCACCGGTGTCCCAGACCGCCGCCCAAGGGATCAGGTCGAAGGCATTCCCGCCGTCCCCGCTCTTCAAAGTCAATCGCGGCGTGGAGTTGTCGTGTGGCAGGACAAGCCGGGCCGCACCACCGGGCGCGGTGAGAACGACCGGTTCCGCCCCAGAGGCGGTCTCCTCCGCCCGCATACCCTGCCCTGCAATTGCCAGACCAAGGAGAAGCGCGAACCCGCGGGGGCTTCGCATTGCGCGAAGGACAGGATGCGTTGAGAAGAGGACGGGTTTCCCGTCCGCCAAATGAGAAAACTGTTGCTTCAAAAATTGGGTGCGAGGCATTTCGCGGTCCCGCAGATGCGGGACCGCCTCGAGATTGGTGATTTCTAGATTGGCCATCTAGTTTTTCTGAGATTTTCCTTGATGAGTCCTTGTTGGATGCTCTAGTATATACGCTAGAGATTAGGG
>CAZGNH010000336.1:0-3449 GCA_964527025.1 uncultured Chthoniobacterales bacterium
GGGCCGGGGATGTGCGGCCCGTTGGCATCGGCCGGGGCACGGATCGGCTCGGGGGTTTCATGGACAACACGGACGTTTTCCGCGTGGTGGCCGGAGGCCTGTAGCCGAGCGTAGAACCAGCGCCAATACTGTTAACTTAGCAGGAAAAAGAACGGGCCGCAGATTTGCGCAGATTTACGCAGATAAAATACATAACAAAATGATTTGAAATGTTTTATAATTAAAATAATCTGCGATACTCTGCGTAAATCTGCGGCTAAAACCTTCTTAAGCAGACAGCATTGGGGCTAGCGCGTTTTTGCGGGGCCTCCCAGTTCGCTTCGGGAGACGGCCTTGCGGGCTTTGGCTTCGCGGTATTGCGCCCATGCCGAGCGGGCGGCCAAGTACCGGTCGAGGGAGCTTTGGGTAATTGTTTCGTAGGCGTCCACGCGGTCGGGCAGTGCCGACATGGTATGGGCTCCGGAGACGGCCGAGGTCCATGCGGGCCCTCCCCAGAAAACCCCGCCACCGAAAATGAAACCGGTCCATGCCACCGGATTCAGGGCCGTGTCGCCGGCGATCCCGACTGTTTCCCGCAGGCTCGAGGGCCCCAGAACCGGCAGGACAATATACACGCCGTGCGGCACACCCCAACGGGCAAGGGTCTGGCCGGTGTCCGCATCCGGCAAATCCGCAAGGGCCGGAAATTTGTCCGAAACCCGCAGGAGTCCGCCCAGCCCGACGGTGGTGTTCAGGAGAAATTTTCCGGTCTCGAGGCCGGCATCGCCGAAGCGGGCCTGGAGGAGGTCGTTGACGAGGCGGATGGGGAAGCGGATGTTGGCGAAGGCATTGCCGATGCCCTCCCGGACAGGCCGCGGAATCAAAAATTTGTACCCTTTGCTCACCGGGCGGAAGACCGCGTAATACAGCCCGTGGTTGAAGGCGAAGAGGCCACGGTTGACCGGCTCGATCGGGTCGGGGATCAAGGCCACCAATTCGTAGCCGTCGTAGTCCCCGTCGGAACCGGACTCGGCGGGCTGAAGGGTTTTGCCATCGGTCCCGGCCGCGGCGGGTGGCGGGGCTTGCCGTCCGGCGCAGGCCGCCAGCAGGCCCGTCACGAGAAGGAGACTGACGATTTTTTTCATTGTGAATTCCCCACGGATGCGCGCAAGGCCGCCAGAACCGCCCCGGCGCCCCCGCGTTTGAATTGCGCGTCGAACTGCGCGCGGTAATTGGCCACGAAGCTGACGCCTTCGACGACGATGTCGGTGATTTTCCAGACACCCGGATCCTCCATCCGGTAAAGCACATCGTAGCGGCTGCCGCGGTAGAGAACGCGTGTGGGGATTTCGACGCGTCCGGCCTGGACTTCCCGCGGCGCCTTGTACTGGACCCGCGGGTTTTCCCCGAGCGTGTATTTGTCGCAATAGTTGCGGATGATGAGGGTTGTGAAAAGTCGCACGGCCTCCTCGCGCTGGGCGGGGCTGAACTGCCGCCACCCCGGCCCGATGGCCCGCTGGGTCATTTTCTCAAACGAGAGGGCCTTTTCGAGCAACGGGCGCACTTCCCGCGCGAGCTGTTTCTGGTCTGTGGCCCGCACGGCCAGGCCGGTGACCTGATCGACCGCCTCCTCAAGGCGCTGCTTGGCAAGATCGGGGGCCGCGTGTGCGGATCCTGTCAGCAGGACCATCGCGGCCAACCACCTGGCAACCGGGGCTTTCATGGGTTTGCGGGTGCTGCTGCGGCATCCATCTCCTCCGGGGTATCATCCGGATCTTCGGTGCTGCCGAATGCCATTTTGCCCAGCAGCCCCTCGATGTCCACCGCCGATTCGGTGAGTGTGATTCTGGCTCCGGGCTCGAGAGAGACCTCTTCGGCGCCGGCGGAGAGCGCCACAAACTTGTCTCCAATAAGACCGGAGGTTTTGATGGAAGCCATGGTGTCCTCGGGCAGGTTTACGCCGGAGCGCAGGCGCAGGGTTACTATGGCGCTGAAATCGGAAATGTCCACCCGCACGTTTTCCACGCGCCCGACCGTCACCCCAGCAAGCGTCACGTTGCTTCCGGAGTGCAGGCCCCCTGCATTTGCGAAGCGCGCTTCGAGCAGGTAGCTTCCCGCGCCCGGGCGGTCGCCCGTGCCAAGGCGGAGGGCAAGGTAGCCGATGGCCGCCACGCCGAGCAGCACAAAGACCCCGACAGCCGTCTCGAGCCAGCCGGTTTTCATGGGGTTCCCCCCGTCGCGGCCTTGAGGTTTCCGACCGACCGGCGCAGGGCCGATGCGCTGTCGCGGAAATCCCGCATGAGTGTGTCGCCCTGTTCCCCAAGCTCAATTGGAGTCCCGCAGGTGCGGATCCCGCCGTCATCGAGCAGGGCAACCCGGTCGCTCACCACAAGGGCCTCCGCCACATCGTGCGTGACAACGAGCGCCGTGAATCCGAAGCGCCGCTGGTATTCGGCGATCATGAGAAAGACGGCATTGCGCCGCAGGGGATCGAGCCCGGCCGTGGGCTCGTCGAAAAACACCAACTCCGGGTTGGTGACGACCGCACGCGCAAGGGCAAGGCGTTTTTGCATGCCGCCCGAGAGGTGTCCGGGATGCCGGTCACAGAAGTCCTCGAGCTCGAAAGCCCGCAGGGCTTCGAGGCTCCGGTTGCGGACTTCCTTGTCCGTGAGCCGGGTCGTCTGTTCAAGCGGCATGGCGACATTTTCCAATGCAGTGAGAGAATCCAAGAGGGCGTTGCTTTGGAAGAGGAAACTGCTGCGGCTGCGGAAATTTGCAAGGGCGCCCGGGTCGCGCAGGGAGCGCCCGTCGAAGATGACTTCCCCTGCATCCGGTTGCAGCACGCCAGCAAGGCATTTGAGGAGCACAGACTTGCCGGCACCGCTCGGCCCGACCACGGCAAACACACTCCGCCGGCGCACCGAAAAACCCACGCTGTCGAGCACCCGGTGGCTGCCGAAGCTCTTGCAGAGACCATGGACTTCAAGTGCGTGGGGCGTCATACCAAAAAGGAAGTGATCACGTAGTCGGCGGCCAGCACGACGATGCTCGACTGCACGACGGCAAGGGTCGTGGCGACACTCACCGCCCGCGCGCCGCCGAGCCCCGGAAGCCGGTCGGCAAAAAATCCCTGGTAGGCGCACAGGCTCATGGTGAGAATCCCGAAAACCGCCGCCTTGACAAGCCCGTCGCGCACGTCGGCCAGTTCAACCGCACGCTCGACCGAAGACCAATAAACCCCGGGTTCGATGCCCAGCAGGGCCGAGCCCGAAAGGCTTCCGCCCCAGAGCCCCACCACGACAAACAGGGCCGTCTGCGCGGGAAAAACAAAAACCGAGGCCAGGAGCCGGGGTGCGACAAGGTACCCGTGGCTGCTGATCCCCATGGTCTCGATGGCCGCGATTTGCTCGGAATTGCGCTGGATGCCCAGCTCGGCGGCAAGGGATGAGCCGGCCTGCCCCACCAACATC
>CAZGNH010000337.1:0-7012 GCA_964527025.1 uncultured Chthoniobacterales bacterium
TCTGCGCAAATAAAATACATAACAATCTGATTTGAAATGTTTTATAATTAAAATAATCTGCGGCTAAAACCTTCTTAAGTAGACAGCATTGGGGCTAAGCCCGCCCGGTTTCGTTCTCTTTAGCCACGGCCCGCGCAGCGCGGGCACGGATAAAGGATGCGATACATAGGCCAAGGAAGACGGCGCACAGGAAGGCGGTCGCCGACTGTGCCGCGACGGCCGCGGAACGTGCGACCTCCTGGCCGGAAACCAGAGCCGGCAGCCCTGCCAGCCCGCGCGCGCTTCCCAGCATGCCGAGCAGGGCGACCGCCGCCGCGGCGTGCATCATGTGCTTGCGCAGAGCGGGACGCACAAGGCCCACCACCCCGAACACCACAAGCAGGGTCCCCAGCACCGAGGGAATCAGCGCCGTGAGGGATTCCGCACCCGTCCCGACAAAAAATCCGATCCCCAACAAATCCAAAACGATTCCGAAGGCAATGGCTGCAGCTGGCATAGGGTTCTTATCTTCGTCCATCTTCGCGCGGGTGCAAGAAAGGAGATAGGAGTTGACAGGGGCGGGGGAAATCGGGGAGACGGGAGGGCGATGGATCTCACGCGCATTTACCGGTGTCTGTCGGACGCGACGCGCCTGAGGATTTTTCATTTGTTGACGCACAATCCCCTTTGCGTTTCGCACCTGCAGGAGGTGCTTGAACTGCCCCAGACGAAGGTTTCGCAGCACTTGGCGGGGCTCAGGAAGCAGAACCTTGCGGAGGCCGGGCGCCTCGGGACATGGATGGTTTACAGTGTGCCCGCATCGCGCGCAGAGCCGCTGGATGCGGTGGTCTGCTGCGTGAAGAATTTCGGGCGGGCCGACATGCAGCTTTTCATGGATTTCAAACGCCTCGAGAAATTGAAAGCCTCGGCCAAGTGGAAGCGCGGGGTGCCGGGAAACGGTCGTCTGCCGCGGGGGATCCGACCTGTGACTGTTTCCAAACCGTGCGGAAATCCCTGCCCTCCGGTCGCCGCCCTTGGAGAAAAAGGCCCCGCGGCCTGATGTTCCCGGAGGTCTCCCTTCCGGGCTACTCGCCGCGGAAGAAGGGTTCCAGTTCCGGAAGGTAGCTGAATTTTTTCAGGAACGGGTCGTTGACGAGGTAGAAGAACGTGTCGGGGGGAAGCTGGTTTTTGATGGTTTCGAGGAGGGTGCGTGCGGCGGCGGTGTTTCCGTTTCCGGCTTCTTCGAGGGCGGAGACGAAGGCGCGGGCGAGCGGGGAGATCGAGGGGTCGGCGGGTTTGGTTTGAGCTTCGAGGAGGGCGAGGGTGGTGTCGATGACGAGGATGCTGTCCACGGGCTGGACGAGGTTGCGGGCGGCGCGGAGGTGGGCGATGGCTTCTTCGGTGTTGCCGAAGCGTCTGGCGATGCCCGCCATCTCGATGCGGGGGCTTGGGTTGAGGGGATCGGCGGCGACGGCCTTCCGGAGATATTCTTCGGCACGGAGGTTCGGGTCGGCGATCGAGGGGATGCCCGCGGCGGTTTTCTGGCCTTCGATGGCGGCGGAGAGGGCGAGGGCGTCGGCGGTACGCTGGTTTTTGGCGGCAGACGAGGCGGCCATGCGGGTGGCCAGTTCGATATCGCCCGAGGAAAGGGCGGCAAGGGCGGTGGCGTAATCGAGCGACGGCGCGCTCGGGTAGACCGAAGCCAGCATCCGCAGCTCGTCAAGGGCGCGCCGGTGCTCCCCGTCGCGAAGCAGCGCCACCGCATTGTCAAGGGCGGGAAGTGCCTCGGGGGGCATTTGCTTCGGGGCGCTGAGGGCCGCCGCTTCCTGAATGCGCGCCGCTTCCGCGCGGCCCGCATTGGTTCCAACCTGGTGCCCGGTCAAAAAGGCCGCCACCACAAGGGCCGCGACCACAAACCCGTAAGCCGCCAAATGCCGGCGGCTGATCGTCAACCGCGCACGGTGCCGGGCCGGAATCGGGCGCACAGGCCCCGAATCGTCGGTCACCTCACGCTCGGTCCTGAGACGCGAACGCCCCGGCCTGCGCGACCGCTTCTCCCGGCTGACCTTTCCAGTGCGCATCAACTTCCTCTTTTCCGCCGCATCCTTCTCACGCGGCTGCCGGTCGCCCTCCCCATCCCCCATCCCCTCGGGCAATTCCTCCTCCGCCCTTTTCCCCGGCAGGGACACACGCTCACCCTCCGGCACCCCACCCCGGCGGACAATCAACGGCTTCCGGACTCGCTTGCCACGCCCGGAACCCACGCCCACACCCCGCGGGCGGATCAGGCTTCGTGATCGAAGAACTTTGGACATCTCGTGGTTCCTTGGCACCCCTTGCACAACCGCCATGGAGGCGCAAAGAGCGTTTCCATCAGCTACACCAGTTGCATGGGGTTTGGCAAGCACGCGCCGCTTGCTCTGCGGCGCCGCAAGGGTAACATGCCCCGGAAAACCATGCATCCGATCCATCCGGTCTCCATCCAAAAAGCAGCGGGGATGATGCGTGTGGCATGAACGCACATCGGCCCGGAACCATCCACACCGTCCTGCAGCGATTTGCGGAGTTTGGCCGACCCACCCGCAGGAGACGGATGCGCATCGCAGGACAGACGGTCGCGGTCTATGAAAACGCGTTTTGGACGTCGAAGCAGCGGGCGGGCCACTCGCTGCACGAAGTCTCCTACCGCGCATGCTTCAAACCCCAGTTGCCCGCATTTTTCATCGGACGGTTTTGCAGGCCCGGCGATGCGGTCTATGACCCCTTCATGGGCCGCGGAACAACGCTCATCGAAACCCGCCTGCACGGCTTCACAGCCCTCGGCAACGACGCCAACCCGCTGTCGGAAATCCTCGCCGCGCCGCGCCTTGATCCCCCGGCCCTCCCGATGGTTGCGGAACGCCTCGGGCAGGTCCGCCCCGCCCACAATGCTGAAATCGATCCGGATCTGTTGGTCTTTTTCCATCCCCGGACCCTTGATGAGTTGTATGGCTGGCGGCACTATTTCCGGGAGCGCAAGCAATCCGGGGAGTTTGACCGGACGGATGCATGGATCCAGATGGTTGCCTGCAACCGTCTGACGGGGCATTCGCCGGGATTTTTTTCCGTGTACACGCTTCCGCCCAATCAGGCGACATCGGTCACGGCGCAGAGGAAAATCAATTCCAAGCGCAACCAAAGTCCGGAATACCGGGACACGAAGGCGCTGATTTTGCGCAAGTCGCGGCAACTTCTCAGGGACCCCCTCCCCCCGGGATACGATGCAGGCGCCTTGAAGATTTCCTGTGCATCCGCCGATGGGACTCCGGAGATCGCGACGGGTGCGGCAGGCTTGGTTGTGACCTCGCCTCCCTTTCTGGACAATGTCAACTACGCGGGTGACAACTGGCTGCGGGCATGGTTTTGCGGGATCAAAATCGACCCCGGGTCCCTCTGGCAGCTCCGGTCCATCGAGGATTGGTCCGCGCGCATGGCCGGGGTGTTTGCCGAACTGCGGCGTGTGTTGCGGCCCGGCGGTTTGATTGCCTACGAGGTCGGGGAGGTTCGCAAGGGCACGGTCGAACTCGAGCGTGAAGTCCTCGTAGCGGGAATGCGCGCGGGACTCGAACCGGAATGCATCATGATCAACACCCAGCACTTCACCAAGACGGCCAATTGCTGGGGCGTCGCAAACAATCAAAAAGGAACCAACAGCAACCGCATCGTGATTTTCAGAAAATCGCTTTGAGACACACGCGGGGATTTCGTTTGGAGTACCGCCTTCAGGCGGAATCTTCTCTCTCTGCCAAGGCACCGCCTGAAGGCGGAACTCCAAACTTCGGAGGTGTTTTACTTCAGGTTGTCGGGAATTTTGGTTTGGAGGGATTTGATGTCCTGGGCGGCGTCGCGGTGGCAGACGAGGATGGCGTCGGGGGTTTCGATCACCACGAGGTTTTCGACGCCGCAGAGTGCAACGAGGCGGCCCTGCGTGGCGACGATGTTGTTGCGGGCGTTGTGGGCGACCGCGTTGCCGCGGATGGTGTTGCCGGCGTCATCCTGCGGCAGATGGTGGGGCATGGCCGTCCATGAACCCACGTCATCCCAGTCGAACGCGGCACGGATCGCCCGGACATCGCGCGCCTTTTCAAGGATTGCATAATCGACGGAAATTTTTTTCAAGCCGGGGAAGCGGGTTTCGAGGTAGGAGGCAAAATTTCCTTCGGGGAAATTTTTGACAAAGTCTTCGAGGTCGGGGGCATGGGCCGAGCATGCGTCGAGGAAGACCGAGGCCTGCCAGACGAAGATGCCGGCGTTCCATCCGTAGCACCCCTGATCGAGGTAGGAACGGGCGGTGGCAAGGTCGGGTTTTTCGACGAAGCGGCGCACGCGGAGGGGTTCCTCCGCGGGACCCTCATCTTCGAGGTGGAGGTATCCAAAGGCGGTCGAGGGGTGGGTCGGGGGAACGGCAAAGGTGACGATGGCCTTTTCGCTGGCGGCGGTGGTGAAAGCGGCTGCCAACTGGCTGCGGAAGGCGGTGGCGTCGTGGATCATGGCATCGGCCGGCAGGAGGGCGCAGAGGGCGGAGTCTCCGCCTTTGCTTCGCGCGAGGGCGGTGGCGAGGGCGCATGCTGGGGCCGTGTCGCGCTTGGCGGGCTCGGCGACGATATTTTCCGGCGGGAGGAGCGGCAGCCCGCTCCGCACGGCCCCGAGCTGGGCGGCACTGGTGAGCACATGGATGTGTTCGGGCGGGACGAGGCCCTCGAGGCGGCGGACAGTTTCTTCGAGGAGGGTTCGTTCGCCGAGGAGTTTGAGGAGGTGTTTGGGGGTGGCGGTGCGGCTCATCGGCCAGAAGCGTTCGCCGCTGCCGCCGGCCATGACAAAGGCGAAGGCGTTCGTGGCGGGGTTGTGGGTCTGCTCCATGGTTTACTCCCAGAAGACGACGTCGCCGGTGGGGGCGAGCACCTTGAGGAGCCCGATGTATTGCTCCTGCGGGTCGAAGCACCAGACCGACCAGACGGGGGGCGCACCGCCCTCGCGTTGTTCGAGGGAGAGGGTGGCGCGTCCGAGCTGGCGGTCTTTGGCGGCCACGTAGCGGCGCGCGATTTCCATGGCGCCTCTCGAGTCCACAAGCACTTGGGAGAGGTCGATCGGGGAGTCGCCGGCGATTTCCATGCGCAGCTCGGGTGCCTCCGCCTGCCGGATGACCTTTCCATTGCGGACGGTGAGTTTGACGATGCCCTCGGCGCTGTGGGTGGTGCGGCACACAAACTCCCACTCGGCGGGATCCGGCGAGGCCTCCTGTCCCGAGGCGCGCACAATCTTGTCGCGGAAGCGCTCCCCCATCGCAATCACCGCCTGCCGCACGCTTTGACCGGCCACCGCATTCCATTGCCCCAGCAAGAGCAGCAGCGCACCAAGCACGACCCCCCGGGCGGCGGGCCGTGAAGGGAGAGTCCTCATACGGAAGAAACTGTTACCGTGGTTTGACCGGAATTGCAAGGGCGGTGCCGGAAGCCCTCAGGGCAGCATGAGGGCATCGGTGAAATGGTCCTCGAAGGAGGGGGCTTGGTTGAGTTCGACGGCGGAGGCTCCGGCAAGCAGTATGTCCATTGCGGCGGTGTGGGTGTCGTGGAGAAGAAGGGAGGCTCCGCCCAGAGAGCTGTTGCCGATCAGCAGGATGCGGTCGGGGGAAACATCGGGGAGGAGGCCGGTGGCACGGGCGTGGTCGGGGTCGAGGTGGTATCCAAATCCGCCGGCGACGAGCACCGTGCGCAGGTCGGCGGGTTCGAGACCCGCGAGTTCGAGAAGGGTTGCGACGCCGCCGGCGATGGCGGCCTTGGCTTGGAGGATTTCCGCCACATCCGCCTCCGTGACATAAACCCCGTCGGTGATTCCGACGCGGACAGCCGCGCCCGGCAAGGCCTCTTCGACGACGGTCACTTCCGGGTGGGAGCGGTCAAATCGTCCCGATGCATTGATCCACCCCTCGCCGTAACCCAACGCGATGAAGTCGACGAATGCGGCTCCCGAAAGGCCCGACGGACGCCTGCCCTGCGACCCTCCGACAAGCTTCCACCCCCATGCCCCGTTTTCGCGGTGCAGGGAAGAAACGACCCCCGGCGCGGCCGCCGTGCCACAGGCGAGCCGCCCGCCCTCGAACGCCGGGCCCGCGGCAGTGGCCGTCGCCAGAAATCCCGATGCGTGCTTGAGCAGAATTTCCCCGTTCGTCCCGAAATCGATCAACAAAACCGGCGGCTCGGCGGAGGTCATTCCCGAAGCCACCGCCCCTGCCACGATGTCCGATCCCACAAACGGCGCAAGCCCCGGCAGCAAATCCAAAGCGCAGGGAACCGCCAGACCGTGGTTGCCGGCGGCTATCCGGTGCCGCCCCAGAAATCCGGGGCGGAACGGGTATTTTGCAAACCCTTCGAGTGGCACGTTGGCCAGCGTGTGGAGCATGATCGGGTTGCCGGCTGCGTTGGCCTCGGTGATGTCGGAGGTCTGAATGCCGCCCATGGCGGCGAGGGAGGCGACCAACGGGTTGAGTGTTCCTTCGATGAGAGCCTTGTGGAGGAGAGAGAGTCCGTCCGGGTGGTCGATGGAAAAGCTGATGCGGGCAAGGACGTTGTCGCCGTGGCGGCGCTGCGCGTTGGCCACGGCCGCGTCGGCGAGGCACCGCCCGCTCGGGTAATCCCAGAGAGCCGCGGCCACCGTGGTCGTCCCGATGTCGAGGGCAAGGCCGATTCCTTCGCGTGGCGGCGGCATCCGGTCCACGGCGATTTCGAAGGTGCTGACCCCGTGCAGGGTGTCATCGTGGAGGGACCGGTCGGGGATGCGGATCAGGCGCAGACCGGGGGACAAATCCCGCAGGGCCGTCTGGCAGGAGCGCACGGTTTCCACACCCGACGGCGTCTCGAGATCGACCATGCATCCGCGGCAGATGCCCCTGCCTCCGCAGCGGGTGTTCAGCGGGTGCCCGTGGCGATCGAGCCAGGCGGCAAGGGTTTCATCGGCCGCTTCGGGAAAGGAGATGTCTTCCGGCGCCCCTGCGGAG
>CAZGNH010000338.1:0-2848 GCA_964527025.1 uncultured Chthoniobacterales bacterium
GGCGTGGGGGCGGGGGAGGTGCGCCGGTGGATTCGACACCCATGATCGTGACCCCGAGGGGGTCCGAGGCATCGTTTGAGGCCGAGACGCCGAGGAACATGCGGGCATCGTCGGCCACATGCTTCGAGAGCTCGCGCATGATGGCGGCCGTTTCGGAGAATGAGAGCGAGGGGGGGCCGGAGATGTGGGCGATGACGGCCGCGCAGTCTCCAAGCATGCGCCCGCGGTCAAGGAGGGGGCTGCGCAGGGCGGCTTCCAGGGCCTCGTGGGCGCGGTTTTCCGAATTCGACTGGCCGCGGCCGAAGTAGGCGGAGGGGGAACCCTGGGCGAAGGCGGCGAGCAGGCTTGGGAGGGTGACGGGCATGGGGCCCCGGCCGGCGAGCATTTCGAGGAAGGCTCCGACACATGAGGTGATGAGGCCATCGGAGGCGGCGAATGTTTCACCGATCCCGCCGCGCGGCGCGGAGAGTTCGGCCATGCGGTCATTTTCGAAGCGGAGGATGGCGTGGGCGTGTTCGGCAATGGCGGTTTCGGCCTCGGCCGCCTGGGAGGCGCGGCGGCGGCCCTCGAAAGAAAACGGCATCGTTGCGAGGACAAGGGTGTAGGCCCCGGCTTCGCGCGCGGCCGCGGCCACGACCGGCGCCGCCCCGGAACCGGTTCCTCCCCCGAGGCCCACGACCAGGATCACGACAGCCGCCCCTTCGACGGCAAAACGGATTTCTTCCATCGACTCGCGCACGGCCTCGCAGCCGACCTCCGGGTCGCCGCCGGCACCCAGCCCGCGCGTGGCCCGGTGCCCGAGCACCGCCTTGCGCGGAGCGACCGAGGCGGTCAGGGACTGCGCATCGGAATTCATGGCGATGATTTCGGCACCCCGCGGGGCGGCCATGGCGATGCGGTCCGCGAGGTGGACCCCGGCATTGCCGAGGCCGATCACGCGTGCGGGGACGGGAGCCTGTTGGGATTAGTCTCGGGGATAGGGAAGCATGGTGTGTGGTTACCGTTTCCGGAAGATGCCCCCGAGTTTTCCCAGAAGCGAGCCGATGAGCGAGGGCTCATCCTCTTCGGCGCGCCGTGCCTGCATGTATTTCACCACCCCGATGGCGGTGGAATACTGCGGGTTGTTGAGAACCGATTTCGGGCCGGCAACGCCCGCGTCGCGGGCCAGATGCACCGGCATTTCAAAAACCGATTCGGCGACCTCGCGGATGCCCCGCAGGAGGCTCGTGCCGCCGGCAAGGAAGACGCCGGCACCGAGAATATGGGCGGGGGTCTCCGCAAACACATCCTTGGCAATGAGGGAGAGCATTTCCCGCACACGCGCATGGATGATGGTGTTGAGCATTTCCCGCTCGACCTCCTTGCCCGAAAAGCCGGCGTCGTTTTTGAGGGTGATCATTTCGCCGGGCCGCGACTGTCCGAGGCATGCCGACCCCTCATCAACCTTGAGCTTTTCGGCACGGGTGAGCGGGATGCGCAGGCCCAGGGAGATGTCGTTGCTGATGTGGTCGCCGCCGACCGCCAAGACCCCGCTGTGGCGGACGGCGCCGTCCGCAAAAACAATGTAGTCCGAGACCCCTCCGCCGATGTCGATCACAACGGCTCCCAGATCGCGCTGGTGGTCGTTGAGCACCGCATACGAGGAAGCCAGCGCATTGACAACCACCTGCTCAATCGTCATTCCGATCTCCTCGATGCACCGCAGGGTGTTTTGCAGGCGGGTTTTGACTCCGTGGATGATGTGGAAGTCGGCCTCGAGGCGCCGCCCGACCAACCCAACCGGGTTGATGACCCCCTCCTGGCCGTCCACGTAGTAATGTTGGATGATCGAATGGAGGAAGGTGTTTTCGGTGGGGATGTTGACCTCCCGGGCCTTGACGGCGAGCTCGGTGAGATCCTCCTCGTCGATTTCGAGGCGTTCTGCCGGGATCGGGACGGCGGCGCGGGTGTTGAGGCTGCGGATGTGGTTGCCGGTGAGGGCGACCGACACATCGCCGATGCCCACCTCGCTGTTGGTTTCCGCCTCCGCGAGGGCGTCGCTGACGCATCCCGAGGCGATGTTCAGGTCGATGATTTCCCCCTTGCGCACCCCGCGCGAGGGAACCATCCCGACACCCAAAATGTGGATCTCCTCGTCCCGCGCCGCCTCGGCCACCACGACACACACCTTGGCCGTTCCCACCTCGACTCCCACAAGAATATCCGATCGTGCCATGGTGGTCAGTTGCTGCGGGTTTGGGGTTTCCGGCCGTGGGGTGCGGCGGGGGCGGTGCCGTGCTCGGTGGCCGAGGCCATGACGAAGGTGACGGGCGTGTTGCGGCGGACCATAAGGTTGACCGACTCGATGGCGCGCCCGGTTTCCGCGCAATGGAGCAGGAGGGTCTGGAGGCGGTCAAGCTGCCCGCCGGGGTCTTCGGTCGAGAAGAGGATGCGCGCATTTTCGTCGTTGAGCACCTCGATGCGGTAACCGCGCGAGACATCCATGCGGCGGATCCGCAGGAGCGAGTCGGGACGGGCCTCGAGGCCGGCGAGAAGCGCAAGGGCGCTTTTGAGATTGTCGTCGCCTGCGACTTCCCCCTCGCGCAACTGCTCGGGATCCACGCCGAAAATGGCCGGAAGGGCCAGATGTTCGGGGAGGACGCGGTGCGGCCTTATAAGGACGGCTTCGGCATCGACGAGGAACGCGCTCGGGCAGGCGCTGGGATCTGCGATGTCCTGCGAGGGAGAGACCCATGCGACCGGTTGGCGGGCGCGCACGGTGACGGCGATGCGGTCGGGCAGCAGGCGGTCGATGCGGACTTCGCGGACGGCCGGCAGGCCGCGGAGGGCGGCCTCGATCTCCTGCAGG
>CAZGNH010000339.1:0-1712 GCA_964527025.1 uncultured Chthoniobacterales bacterium
CGGCTCGCGTGTCCATTTGTGTGGGTGCGGACGAGCGGGCCGCTCGTCCCTACCTTTTGAAGGGCCAGCGTCATTTCCGCAAAATCCCCATTCATTCCCCGCTTTCCCCCTCTTTTTCCTCGAGTTCGCGCAGGATGGCGAAGCGCGGGTCGGAGGCCGGATCACGGATGGCGCGGCGGGGCCCGAGGTATTCCTGCCGCAGATCGGCGAAAGGCCGGGCGCGCACTTCGGTCGCGGGCTGGTAGTCCGGATTCAACGCCGGCGTGTAGCGCGCGGCCACATTCGCGTCGATCCAGTCATGCAACTGCGTGAAAAGCTCGCGGGCCTTGGCCGGATTTTTCTCCGCGAGATTGTGCTGCTCGGAGGGATCCGCCGCCAAATCGTAGAGATAAAGACGGCCCGACCAGTCGTGGATCAACTTGTCGTTCCCCCGCAGGATGGCCGAGTGCGGGGTCAGCGGCAGCCCGTCGTCCGGATGCAGGGGCGCGACATTGAAGGGATAGTGCCAGTAGAAAGTGTCCCGCGGATACTTTTTGTCCGCGTTGGCAAGATCGGCGAAGAGCGGCACGAGACTGCGGCCGTCGAGGCCGGACGCATAAAACGGCGCCGTGTCATAGCCCGCCACTTCGAGGATCGTAGGGAACAGATCGCACACGTCGACCGGCACCTCGGACCAGACGTCCGCGGGGATCACTCCCGGCCAGCGCATGATCAGGGGCACGCGCAGCCCGCCCTCGAAAAGCATCGCCTTGCCGCCCTTGAGCGGCGCGTTGCTCGTCACCGGTTCCCCGCCGGCTTGGGTGACCCACGACACCCCGCCATTGTCGCTCGTGAAGATGACGAGGGTGTCGTCCGTCAGCCCGCTGGCGTCCAACGCCGCGACGACGGCGCCGACCGAATCATCCAGGCTCCTGATCATGGCGGCGTAGACCGGATTGCGGTGCCCGTTCCATCCCCTCGCCTCCTTGCTCTCGAAATGCGCGATATCCGCCGGCTTCGCTTCGAGCGGGGTGTGGGGGGCGAAATGGGCGAGATAAAGCAGGAACGGCTCGTCCGGACGCGTCCGCGCGTGGGTCCGGATGAAATCCACGGCCTGGGCCGTCAATTCATCGGTGGGGTATTCCTCCCCGTAGTCCTTCCCGCTGTCTCCCCGCGCCGGCCCCTCCCCATCGGTCCCGTTCCAGCGCTCCCGCCAATCAAAATAGGGCGAGGCACCTTCGTCATAGAAGCTGATTGTTTCGAAGCCCTGGTCCGGTGGCTGATAGCCCGCGGCCCCGTGGCCGCCGACATGCCATTTGCCGATGAAAGCGGAGCGGTGACCGGTGAGCGCCTCGGCGATGGTTATCTCATCACGTCCTTGGTCGCCCGGGCGGCCGGCGGGCAGCGCCAGCAGGGTGGACCCGTTGAGCAGGGCTTGGGGAGTCGGGAGGGCGTCGCCCCAATAGACCGCATCCTCGGCCAGATAGTCTCCCGGGGGATCCAATTGGCGGTCGGACCACGAACGCGCCAGGTGCGGGGTGGCCGTGGTGAAGCCGATCTTGGCCGCATGGCGGCCGGTGAGGATGCTGGCCCGCGTGGGTGAGCAGAGCTGGGTGGCCCGCGCCTGGGAGAACGACATCCCTTCCGCCGCGAGGCGGTCGAGGTGCGGGGTTTCGTAGTATTGCTTGGCTGCCGGCACGCCCGTGGCCCGCGCGGCGAAGGCGTTCACATCG
>CAZGNH010000340.1:0-3638 GCA_964527025.1 uncultured Chthoniobacterales bacterium
AGGGCTGTATGAGTGCATACTGTCCGAACCGCGATCCAAGCCCAACGCCGTCCCAGCCTGCCTCCCGCAAGTCGCAGCAGATGGCTTGTGATTTATCCGGGTTAAAGGCGCAGATCGCATGTGAATTCCCCCCGCCGGCGAGCGCGGCATGGCGGACCGCCCAGTTTGCGCCGTCCGTCGTGGTTTGCCGTGCGGAAGACGGCATCCCCCGCGCCAAGGGTGAATTCCGCGGCGGCGCGGTGGGTGCGCTTTTCCAGAATGCACAGTTCCAGGGGAAGGTGGGGGGGCAGTCCCGGATGCAGGGAGGGGCGCAGGTTCGAGCGGCGGAAACGCAGCCCCGCGAGAGATCCCACCAGCGGATGCCGCCCGAAAGGGAGCAACCTCCCGGCGACATAAATATCGTGGCGGCTTGCAAAGGCCGTGTCGGCCGCAAATTCCAAACGGTGCATCGAGGTGTCCACATACCTGCTCGTGTTCCCTCCCTCGAGCGGAGTCTCACAAAGCAGCGGCCAGCTCTCGAGCGCGCGCCGCACCACAAGCCGCCCCCCGTCGCCCTCCCACTCGAGCATCGCGGGAAACCTCCACTCCCAAATCGCACGATACAGGGATTCGTCCAGAGCCAGACCGTTATCGGCAAGCTCCTGCAGGATGTGCCGCAGATCCTGCCAGAGGACGGAGGGCAGAAAGTATTGGTCGTGGAGGGACGCCCCGAAATCTTTGAGTGCCCGCGGCTTTTTTCCCGTGTGGAGGGCATGGGCTGCGATACAGGCGGGCAGGAGGGCCGCGGCGGCCATCCACGCAGGCTTCGGGAGCATCTCAAAGGCACGAAACTCGACCAACCCCAGCGCCCCGCCCGGCCACGCGGGATTCCAAAATTTGTCGAAACTAATTTCGCTGCGGTGGGTGTTGCCGGCGATGTCGGTGTGGAGGTGGCGGAGGGTTTCGTTGATAAGCTCGCGGTGGTCGCCCGGGGGAAGGGACTCGAGAAACCGGTAGGCCATCTCAAGGTCGTGCCGGTCGCGGGCCGATTCGTCCGGCCGCGGCGCCTGCGAAAAGGGCCCCGTGTAACAGCCGGTGAAGACATAGGCAAGGGACGGGTGCCTCTGCCAGAAACGCAGGATGGACGCCAGCCAGTCCGGACGCGTGAAGAACGGGTTGGTCTCAAGCGAAGTCCCCCCGAAAAGGATGTGGTTGCCCCCGCCGGTTCCCTCCTCGAACCCGCGCCGCGGCTTTTTCAGCGGCCGCATCCCCGCCGCCTCGCAGGCCGCGCACGCCCGCCCCAGCCAATGCACATACTCCTCCCATGTCACGCATGCCGGCAGATTGACCTCAAGGACGCCCGGATCGGGGGTCACCCCGAGGGAAATCCAAATCCCCGCCTCGTCTTCGGGCACATACCCCTCATAGGAAACACGCGCCGCATTGGCCGGAAGGCACGCCTCGATCGCCCCAAGCAGCTCGAGGAAGGGCCCCTGCAGCAGGGGGGGGAAAAACACGCACGGCGTGCGCCCCTTCCACTCGATGGTCAAAACCCGGCGCGGAACACCGCGCGGAAACCGCCCGAGCGGAAGACGCAGACCCGCAGGTCCGTCGGCCTCGATCAGACGCCGGAAGCGCGGCGCAAGCGGCCACGGGGCACTGGCCCACTCCGAACCGGAATGGTCCAGGGGCATGGCCATCACGACATTGCCCGTGTGGAGCGGGTCCTCGAAGTGCACCCAGTGGCGCCCGACCCCAAGCGAACGGCAAAGGGCCGCGGCGAAGCCGCCAATGTCGCGCGCCGGCCTCCTCCCCCCGCGCAAAACCGCCAGCGGCCCGCCCGCCCGCGGCGCAAGAACCCGGTACACCCACCGCGGATCCGCCTCGCCGGGATACAACTTGCCGGGACAAAAAAAGGCGGCTCCTCCCCGCATCGGTCCCTTGAGAAGGTGATCCACCACCGCCCGTGCATACTGCAACTTGGTGGGACCGAGGGCGCTGAAAATCCACTCGCTGCCCGAGGGATCCACCGGCACAAAGGTGGGCTCTCCCCCGAGGGTCAGCCGGATGCCGGCATCCTCGAGCCGCTTTGCGGCGCAGGCTGCCGCCGCGCCCATCCACGGATGCCCGGACCATGGCGCGCGCCAGTTGGAAGGTCGCGTTTTCATGCAGGATCGATCTCCAGACTTGTTTCGAGGTGGCTGGAGATGGCCCGGTCGCCGTAATACCGCCCCTCGATCGGCGCAATCTCCTCCGGAAGCAGGCCCGCTGCGGCCACAATCCGGTGGTGGTCGGCGAAAACCCCGTTGGTCGGATCCATTCCAACCCACCCCGCACCGGGCAAATACGCCTCGACCCATGCGTGCAGCGCATTGCCTCCACCCCGGGTCTTCGCGGGATCCCCGCCCTCCGGCTCCCACAGGTAGCCGCTCACCAACCGGGCCGCAATCCCGTGGCGCCGCAACACCTCCGCAAACAAAACCGCCGTGTCACGGCACGATCCCCGCCCGCGCGCCAGCGTCTCCCCGGGAGGCAGCGGCCCGCCCTCTTCGCGCCGCTCATAGGCAATATGCTCGAACGCCGCCGCATTCCACGCCACCAAGGCCCCGACGGTCGGCGCGCCCTCCGCACAACAAAAGTATTCCGGCATCTCCCAATGCGCACCTTCCCCGCACGCCAAAAACGGCCCCAGCACCCGCGCCTCGCCGGGTTCGTAGGCAAAGGGAATCGTGAGCGCATGCGAGGCCAGCAGAAATTGGAACGGATCCCGCTCCCGGATCTCAAGATCCACATCCAGGGAAAACGCGAGGCGGCGGTGCGTGCCGGGGAAAAAGCAGACGGCCACAAGGTTTCCGAAAAGGTCGGCGCGGTATTGGATGGCCGAAGCGCCACCGGCGGAAAACCGCGCGTCCCCGACCCGCACATGAAAATCCGTGCGTGGAAAAAGCCTCACAACATGCGGCGAAAACCCCGCTTCGTCTTCGTAAACGTATGTGGCCCGGTAGCGGATCGAGAGCTTCATTCCCGGATCCTCCTCATGCGCACACGCACGGACATTTTCTGTTGGCCGGATCCCTTGAAGGTGCCGCGCACGGGTGCGGCGTCGTCGAAGTCCCGTCCGCAGGCGACGGTGACATGGCGTTCGCCGCACCATTGGTTGTTGGTGGGGTCAAGGGCCGCCCACTCCATGCCCGGCAGAAGCACTTCGACCCAGGCATGGGTCGCCAGCGATCCCAGCAGGGCGCCCGCGCCGCCCGCCGGCGCCGATTCGATGTAGCCGCAGACGTAACGGGACGGCAGCCCCGCCGTCCTCAGCACGGCCAGCATCACATGCGCAAAATCCTGGCAGACTCCGGCGCGGTTTTTCCAAACAGTGGCAAGGGGTGTCGAGTTCTCGGTTGTTCCCGGGCGGTAGGCGAACCGCTTGTGGATGGCCGTGTTGAGCGCGTTGAGCACATCCCCGAGCAGTGCCCCGCCGCGGAAAAACCGCTTTGCCCATGCGGAGGAACGCCCGCCCAGCGGCACGGCCGCCGTCGGTTGCAGGTGGTCGAACACGTCCGCAAGCCGCGAACCAAAAATCTGCCGTGCCTCGGCAACACTCACCCCAAGGGCCCCGGTCGAAACCGCGCGCGCGCCCGTCCGGACGGTCAACCGGTTCT
>CAZGNH010000341.1:0-10266 GCA_964527025.1 uncultured Chthoniobacterales bacterium
ATTGGTGGAAGCGGGGCAGGAGGTTGCAGAGGGCGAGGTGCTGGTGCGACTCGATGAGCGGCGGGCGGCGATCGCATTGGATTTGGCCGTGGCAAGGCACGAGGAGGCCATGCGGTTGCTGGGCGAGGCAGAGCGCCTCCAGAAGTCGCGGGTCGTTTCTCAGACGGCCTACGAGGCGGCGCTTTCCGAGGCGCGGGTGACCGCCGCGCAATTGAACGATGCGCGGGATTTGATCGGGCGCCATGCGGTGCGCGCACCGTTTGCGGGGGTCGTGGGGGAGCGCCTTGTGGATGTGGGTGATGCGGTGCACCTCAACGAACCCGTGGCGACGGTGGTCGGTCTCGACAAACTGCGGGTGCAAATCGAGGTGACAGAAGCCGATCTGCCGTCCTTCACCGAGGGCCGCAAGCTCGATCTGCGCCTGCTCTCCGACGGATCAACCCACTCCCCGGTCGTTCGCTTCCGCAGCCCCTCCGCCGACCCGGAAACCCGCCTGTTCCGCATCGAAGCGGAACTCGACAACCGTGACACACGCCTCGCGGGGGGATTGCAGGGTGTCGTCGAGGCCCGCGTCCGCCTCTTCCCGAAGGGGCCCGTGGTGCCGGCGTCGGCGGTGCGCTTTGCCGGACGTGACGCGGTGGTGCTCAAAGCGCCCGGGGATGGCGGGGATCCGGTGCCGGTCAAGATTGTTGTCGGCCCCGAAGTGGACGGAATTTTCCCGGTCTTCGAAGGGCTTGAGGAAGGCGACCGGATCCTCATTCGATGAGCCTGCCCGCCTGGAGCGTCAACAACCGGGTCGCGGTCAATCTGCTGGCCTTGTTCCTCCTTGTCGCGGGGTTCCTTGCGGCAACCACCCGCCTCAAACTCGACCTCTTCCCCGACGTCTCGACAAATTTCATCCAGGTCACAACCCTCGATCCAACCACCAGTATCGCGGAGGAAATCGAGCGCACAATCACCATCCCCATCGAGGAGGAACTCGCCGGCGTCCGCGACATCAAACGCATCCGGTCGTTTTCCGAAGACAACTTTTCAAACATTTCCATCGAGGTCGAAGCGTCGGTCACCGACCTCAATCCCGTCCTCAACGAGGTGCGTCAGGCGGTGGACAAAGCAAAGGCCAAACTGCCCCCAACGATCGAACCACCGGTCATCGAGGAGTTCGACATCCCCTTCCCTCTCATCACATTCACCGCGGCTTACCCGCCGGATTTCGATCCCATGGAAATCCGCACGCAGCTCGACCGCATCCAGCGCCGGCTGCGCATCGTCCCCGGGGTGTCCAACGTGCTGGCCGACGGGCTTGACCGCAGAGAGGTTTGGGTGGAAGTCGACCCCTACCGGCTCGAGCAACTGGGGGTTTCCTTCGAGGAGGTGACCGACGCCGTGCGCAGGAAAAACCTCAATGCGGTGGGCGGCAGGCTCGATGGTGCGGGCGGCCAGCGTCTTGTGCGCCTGATGGGCGAGATCCGTTCGGCCGGGGAGCTGGCCGGCGTGCCGGTCAAGACATCGGGCGACCGGGTGCTGCTTCTGCGGGATGTGGCCACCTTCCGCGACACGAGCGAGGAACCACGCACGTTCGGGCGGGCGGATTTGCAGCCCGGCGTCACCTTCAGCATCATCAAGAAAAAGGGGGCCGACGCGATCCGGACTGTTGCGCAATGCCGCAAAGTGTTTGCGGAAGAGGCGGCGCTTCTCCCCCCGGAGGTGAAAACCCGGGTGCTCAGCGACTCGACGCGCTTCATCCGCGTGCGCATCAACACGGTCGCGCAAAACGGCTTCCAGGCTCTCCTGCTCGTGACCCTGCTGCTTGTCCTGATGTTGAACTGGCGGCTGGCGTTGCTTGTGGCGATCGGGATTCCCATTTCTTTCGCCGGGGCGCTCCTGGTGCTCTACATCGGGGGCTACACGATCAATCTCCTCTCGCTCTTCGCCATGATCATGGCGCTGGGCATGGTCGTCGACGACGCAATCGTCATGGCGGAAAATTGCTACCGCCACCTCCAGATGGGACTGTCACCGCGCGAGGCGGCGGTGCGCGGAGCGCAGGAGGTGATCTGGCCGGTCATCGGAAGCGTCAGCACGACCGTCGCGGCCTTTCTGCCCCTCATCTGGGCCGAGGGCATCATCGGAAAATTTTTGCTCATCGTTCCGGTGGTGGTCATTTCGGCGCTGCTGTTTTCGCTGGTGCAGGCGTTTCTGGTTCTGCCAAGCCATATTGCCGATTTCGTGCGGCGGGGTCTCACATCGAAGGAGTTGGCGGCCCTGCCCCCGGCGCGCGGCCTTGCACGGATTTCCCGTCTGGTGGCCGTCACCTACCGCGATATGCGGGATGCGGTGGACGCGGGACTTGCCGTGGTCGTCTCCCTTTACCGTCACCTTCTGGTGGTGGCCCTGCGCTGGCGCTACTGGGCGATCCTCGCCTTTGTCACCCTGCTTGCCTCGGTCGGGGTGATGCTGCAATTCGGGGTCGTGCCCTTCAAATTGTTTGCAACCGACTTCGCCGACATCATTTTTTTGAAGGCCGAGATGCCGGCCGACGCGAGCCTCAACGAGACAAGCGACGCCATCGCCCGGCTCGAACGCCGCATCCTTGAAATCCTTCCCCCCGACGACGTCGTGGCCATCGTCTCGCGCATCGGCGCCCGCTTCGACGCCACCAACCAATTCCTCGAATACGGCACCAACCTCGCCCTCATCACCATCGACATCGACGAGGAAAATCCCGCCTGCCGCAAACCCTCGGAAATCGCCCGCTCCCTGCGCCGCATCCTCTCGGAGTTTCCCGAATTCGTCTCCCTCACGGTCAACATCGAAGAGGGCGGGCCGCCCGTCGGACGGGCGGTGAATATCGAACTGGCCGGTGAAAATTTTGACGACCTGCTCGCCGCCGCCGCGCGCATCGAAAGCCGCCTCGGGAAAATCGACGGGGTTTACAACACAGGCAATGACTTCCCGCGGGGAAAAACCGAATACCGGATCCACGTCGATGAAACCCGCGCCGCCAAAGCGGGACTGGATTCGACGGCCGTCGCGCGGGCCCTGCAGGCCGGGTTCTTCGGCCTCGAAGCGGCGCGGATGCGGTGGGGCAATGAGGAAGTCATTCTTCGCATCAAAGTGGCCGACCGCTACGGCCAGGATCCCGAACTGCTGCAGGGCTTCCGGATGGTCAACCGGCGGGGACAGCCGGTCGACATCGCATCGGTCGCGCGCATCGAGAAGACCAGTGGCATCGCACGGATCAAACGGGTCAACCAGGAGCGGGTCGTCACGGTCTCCGCCGACGTCGAAAGCAAAATCATCACCTCCAACGAAGTGAACGCCCTTCTGGCCGCGGAGATTCCTTCATTGCTCGAAAGCCATCCGGACGTGAGCGCTTCGTTCACCGGCGAGAGCGAGGACACCGAGCGCAGTGTCGCAAGCATGAAGTTTGCCGCGGTGGTGGCCATGCTGCTCATTTACGGCCTGCTGGCCGTGATCACCAATTCGTTCCTGCAGCCCGTGGTGATCATGGCGGTGATTCCCTTCGGGATCGTCGGTGTGATTATCGGGTTGCTGGTGATGGGGCTGCCGATGGGGTTGATGTCGATCATGGGCACGGTGGCTCTCGCGGGCATCGTGGTGAACAACTCGGTGGTGTTCGTGGATTTCATCAACCGGAGCCGCTCCGGGGCGGTGGGAGCGGCGGAAGACACGGCGCGCCACCGCGTGCTTTCTCCACGGGTGCGCTGGCACTCGATCCTGCGAAGCGCCTCGATCCGCTTCCGTCCGGTGTTCCTGACGACCGCCACGACCGTCGTCGGACTCGCCAACCTGGCCTTCCGAAGCACCGGACAGGAACAATTCCTCGCCCCCATGGCCCAGGCCATTATCTTCGGCCTGAGCTTCGCAACCCTCATCACCCTTCTCCTCATCCCCTGCCTCTACTCCGTCCTCGACGACCTCCACGCCCTCGCCGACAAAGTCACCCGCGCCCTGCGGGGACACAAGCCCGCGGCATGATCCGGCATTTTTTTCGGGAGGGCCGGGCCGCTTCGTGCTACACCGGACGTCATGAATCTGCCGAACAGGCTGACGGTTTTGCGCCTGGGCCTCACGGCCGCCTTTGTCGTGTGCCTGACCGCCGGAATTCCCCGCGGACAGACCCTCGGGCTGGCCCTCTTCTCTTTGGCCGCGCTCACCGACTTCCTTGATGGTGCCATCGCCCGGCGGTTCGGATTGGTGACCGACTTCGGCAAATTGATGGATCCCCTCGCCGACAAAATCCTCACCGCCTCGGCCTTCATCTGCCTGATCCAGCCGGGGGCGATTCCCGCATGGGCGGTGATCGTGATCATTGCCCGGGAATTCCTCATCACGGGTCTGCGCCTGCTGGCCGGGGCGAAGGGGGCAGTCCTTCCGGCAGAGCGTCTGGGCAAGCACAAGACCGCATGGCAGATGGCGACGATCTTTTTCTTCCTGACCCTGCTTGCACTCGGAGAATGGCCCGGACTTCTGCCGGAGGACATGGTGCGGGCCGCACGGGACGTCCTTGGCCCGCTCCTGATCGGGGTGACGGTCGCCCTCACGGTTTACTCCGGGGGCGCGTATTTGTGGAAAAACCGGTCCCTGATCGCAGAGACATGAACGCGCATTGTGCTTGCGCGGGAGGTTGCGGGATCGTATGGCCAAGATCCATGCAGACTGCGCTTTCGACGCTGGGAAAATCCTCCATGGCAGGTATTGCCCTGGGCTGCCTGCTCCTTGCGCCCGTGTGCGCGGCCCAGGAAGAAACCACCGGGCAGGACCTCGAACGCGAACTGCGCGAGTCATCCGAGGAACACATGCGCCTCGAACTCGGAGTCAACGACATCACCACCCCGCAAATCGCAGGGGTTCTGCGCGACCTCGGCTCGTTCCAGCCGGTGCCCATGGAACTGATCCATGCCAACAACAGGGAAGCGGTCTATGCCAACCGCATGCAAACCGCACTCCACTTCGGCTCTCTTGTTGCCGACGGCTTCATGCTCACCATCGCCGAACGCCCGCAGGATATCCAGGAGGTCGGCAAAGCCCTCATCCGCCAGTCACGCGCCCTCGGCGTCGGCGACCGCCTTACCAAACGCAGCAAAAGCCTCTTCGACCTGAGCGAAAGCGGCAACTGGGCCGGCATGCGCGAAGAACTCGTGCGCACCCAGGCCGATGTGGAAAAATCCATGATGGATCTCCGCGACGAGGAGATGGCCCACATGATCAGTCTCGGAGGATGGCTGCGCGGCTTCCAACTCGCCGCAAGGAGTTGCACAACCTCCTACACGCCCGACCGCGCGCGCATCCTTGCACGCGCCGAAGTGATCGACTACTACCTCGACCGCCTCGACACCCTCCACCCGAACCTGAAGCGCACCGCCTTCGCAAAGGCGCTCACCGAAAAAATCGCCGCGGTGCGCGACCTTGCCATGGAGGCCCCGGACGGTCTGCCGGCCGCCGCGCAGGTGGAACGCATGAGCCTTCTGGCCGACGAGGCCATGGCCGTGGCCCTTGCCAACGTCGATCCCGAGGGAAATTTCGTCGGCCCCGCACCCCCCCGATGATTGTCATCGGCATCGATTGTGGAACCCAGAGCACGAAGGTGGTGGCTGTGGACTTGGAGACCGGGGAGGTTTTGGCCACGGGGGGAAAGGCCCATGGGATGGTCGGGGGGCTGCCGCCCGGGGCAATGGAGCAAGATCCCGCATGGTGGGTGGATGCAGCCGGCGCGGGCATGGACACGGTCATCGGGGCGCTTGGCAGCCGCACAGAGGAGGTCGCCGCCATCGGAGTCAGCGGCCAGCAACACGGCATGGTGTGCCTCGACCAGGATGGCGGGTTTGTCCGCCCTGCCAAGCTCTGGTGCGACACATCCACAACCGACCAATGCCGCAGGATCACACAGGCGCTCGGCGGCGACGACCGTGTCGTGGCCCGCGTCGGCAACACCATGCGCCCGGGCTACACCGCCCCGAAAATTCTCTGGCTCAAGGAAAACGAACCCGACAATTGGGAGCGCACCCGGACAATCCTCCTCCCACACGACTGCCTGAACTTCTGGCTCACCGGCGTGCGGCGCATGGAATACGGCGACGCCTCGGGCACGGCACTCATGGATATCGCCTCGCGCCGGTGGGATCCGGAAGTGTGTGCCGCCATCGACACCCGATTGACCGGGAAATTGCCCGCCCCGGACTCTTCGGCGCACCCGTGCGGGGAACTGCGCGGCCCATTGTGTGAGCGCTGGGGGCTCAAGCGCCCGCCCCTTGTCAGCGCCGGCGGCGGCGACAACATGATGGCGGCCATCGGTACCGGAAACACGCGCCCCGGAATCACCACCGCCAGCCTCGGCACCTCGGGCACCCTCTTTGCCTTTTCGGAGAAACCGGTCGTCGACCCCAGCGGGGAGGTGGCGGGGTTTTGCGACAGTACGGACCACTGGCTGCCGCTGGTCTGCACCATGAACGTGACGCTTGTGACCGAGCACGTGCGGGGGCTGTTCGGGTGGTCGTACGCGGAAATGGAGGCCGCTGTCGCATCGGTGCCTCCCGGCGCCGGCGGGCTGACCCTGCTGCCCTATTTCACGGGGGAAAGGACTCCCGACCTGCCTTCGGCGCGGGGCGTCATGGCGGGCATTTCCCTTGAGAATTTCGATGCCCCACACCTTGCCCGCGCGGCGATGGAGGGGGTCGCGCTGGGCCTTGCGCACGGCCTCGGGCGCCTGCGCGATCTCGGCGTGGCGGTTTCCTCGATCCGGCTCACCGGTGGCGGCAGTAACAGCCCCGCCTGGCGGCAAATCTGCGCCGATGTCTTCGGCGTGCCCGTGCTCCGCCTCGAAGGAGGCGCGGGAGCCGCCCTCGGTGCCGCCATCCAGGCGGCATGGACCGCCCTCCGTGCCGCGCAATCCCCGTGCGCCCTGAACGACATCTGCGACCGGCTTGTGCGCACAGAGTCCGCGGCACCGGACGCACCGGATCCCTCCACCGCCCCTCTTTACCGCGACATGCTTGCACAAGCTGCCGTCCTGCGGACCGTCGCCACCAGCGGGAAACAACCCACCGGAAAAAACGAAAAAACACCGCATAAAATCTCTTGCCATGCAAACGCCTCCTGCTAGGTTCGACGTCCCTTCCGATTCGCAACACCGCCCCGCGCGGCCCGCGGCGGAAGCGGGGTGCGCAACCCTTCGGCACCCCGAACAGTCCCAAATGCCCTGATGCCAACAATCAATCAACTGGTCCGCAAAGGCCGAAATAAAACCACCGTCAAATCCAAGTCACCCGCGTTGGTGAAGTGTCCGCAACGCCGCGGCGTCTGCGTGCAGGTGATGACCCGCACCCCGAAAAAGCCGAATTCCGCGCTGCGCAAGGTCGCCAAAGTGCGCCTGACCAACGGTCAGGAGGTGATCGCCTACATCCCCGGCGAGGGCCACAACCTGCAGGAACACTCGATCGTGCTGGTCCGTGGCGGCCGGGTGAAAGATCTTCCCGGAGTGCGCTACCACATCGTGCGCGGCACCCTCGACAGCCTTGGCGTCGACGGACGCAGGCGCAGCCGCTCAAAATACGGCGCCAAGCGCCCGAAAGCCGGACAAGAGGAAGCAGCCAAAGGCAAAAAGAAGTAACACACCATGTCCCGCAGACGCCGAACAATCCGCAAAGAAGTCAAAAAAGACGCCCGCTACGCGAGCCCGATGGTGGCCCGTCTCATCAACACACTCATGCGCCGGGGGTCGAAGGCGGTTGCCGAGGGCATCGTCTACACGGCCATCGACAAATCCCGCGAGGGCACCGATACCGTCGATCCGCTCGAGACCCTCAACAAGGCGATCGAGAACGTGCGACCGCGGCTGGAGGTGAAGTCCCGGCGGGTCGGCGGGGCGACCTATCAAGTGCCGATGGAAGTTCCCTCGGACCGGCAGGTGGCGCTGGCCATGCGGTGGATCGTAAATTTTGCCAAGTCCCGCAAGGGCGTTCCCATGGCACGCGCGCTGGCCAACGAAATCAAGGATGCGGCCTCCGGTCAGGGCAATGCGATCAAAAAGCGCGACGACATGCACAAGATGGCGCAGGCCAACCGTGCGTTCGCGCACTTCCGTTGGTAGGCGCGGTTCCCGTTTGTTCTCAGGTTCTCAGACGCCGCCCCCTCCGCGAGGATCGCCCGCGAGGACACTGCGAACGTGCTGCGCGATGGCGCCGGCGTCTTCGGGTGTGGGTTCCCGTGCCTGTGGCGCGGGTGTGTGAACGCGGAAATCCTGCCGGCGGATCACTCCCTCGTGCCAGACAAAAGCACCGCGTGAGAAGGGGCCCACGAGGGAGGGATTGCTCCATGTGTGAATGGCCAGCAGGGGCGTGCCGACAGCCGCCGCAAGGTGCGCCGGACCGCTGTCGACACTCACCACAAACGCGGCGTTGCGCACCAGCCAGAGCAATTCATCCAGACGGGTTTGCCCGAGGAGATTGATCGCCCCGTCAGGCACCCGCGTGGCCGGAGGCGCCTGCGCACCGGCCAAAACCACGCGGCAGGGCGCCAACCCCGCGCAAAGCGCCTCGAGCGCGCCGGACCGAAGCGACTTCCCCCGGCCCCGGGCAAACGGGTGAACGAGCACGAAGGGTGCCGGGGGCGGCGTTTCGGGAGGGATTCCCGGCGGCAGATGGAACTCGGGCTCGTGCGGTCCGGCGATGCCCAGCGGCCCGCAGACGCGCAGATACCTCAGGACGCTGTGCTCGGATGGATCGACCCGCGCCGCTTCGTGCGCAAAAAACCGCGCCCCCTCGCGCGCGTCGGACAGGCACACGACGCGGCGCGCCAGCGAGGCCGCCGCAAAAATCCCGCTGCGCAGCAACCCCTGCAGGTCCACACACACATCGGGCCTCTCATGCCGCAGCCCGGCAACCCATGGCAGAGCCCGGAAAAGACCCGCCGCACCCCCGAAGCGACGCCTCGGAAAAACAAGGCAGTCCCCAAGGTGTGGATTGCCCTCGAGCAGCCCGCGCCAGCGGTCGTCCACCAGCCACGTGATCCGGCAATCCGGCCACGCGCGCGCCATGGCGGCCGCAACGGGCAGGGCATGCACCACGTCCCCCATCGACCCCGGTTTGACAATCAGCGCCCGATGGGGGGCGCGGGTCATCGTCCGGCCTCGAGCCGCTCGGCGAGGCGCCGGGGAAGCCCCGCATCGAGAATCGCCATTTGCGCGGAGTCGATGTCGTATTCGATCCGCCGCAGGATGAGCTCGTTGGACGTCGTGTCATACACCACGTAGGCCCCCCGCCAGTCCCCGTCGCGCGGCTGCCCGACACTGCCCACATTGATGAGATACTTCTTTCCGGGCTGGACACTGATCACGTCGAAGGGGATTGTGCGCACGCTGCCGTCGCGCACATAGGCTTTCGGTGTGTGTGTGTGACCGACGAAGCACAGGGAGGTCATCTGGTAGTTGAAACTGGCGGCGGCATCCAGTTGGTTGAAGATGTATCCCCACTTGTGCGGGGTATCGAGCGTCGCGTGGACGATGGTGAAATCCCGCACCTGGCGGTGCAGCCGCAGGGACCGCAACCAGTCCTTGTCTTCGGGCGTGAGGTGCCGGCGCGTCCAGTTCATGGCCTCCTCGGCCAGCGGGTTGAAGCCCTCCTGCTCGCCGAGCATCGAGGCCTGCTCGTCATGATTGCCTTTGACGACCGGGCAGTCGAGTTCGCGGACGACCTCGATGCATTCGTGGGGGAAGGCATTGTAGCCGACGACATCCCCCATGCAGACAAAATGGGTGCAGGAAGCCTTCCGCGCGTCTTCAAGGACGGCGTTCAGGGCATGGAGATTGGCGTGAATGTCGCCGAAGATCGCAAATCGCATGGGGTCAATCGTGTGAGTGTATGCGTTCCGCGTCGGGGACATCCAGTTTCTTTTCGAGTTCGCGGAGGAGATTGATGAGGGTTGGGAGGCGTTATTTTTCGCCCTCTTCGTAGAGGCGGCGCAGGAGGCCGTCGGCTTCGCGTTCACGTCCGGGGCATTTGGCCAGTTCGTAGCCGGCGAAGCGGGCGACGTAGGGGCGTGCGTCGGGCAGTTCGGCGGAGCGGAGAAACGCCTCTGCGGCGGCGCAGTGGTCCTCGAACTTGTCGCGCAGCAGGACGGCAAGCTGGTGGTGGAGGTAGGAGCTTTGCGGGTTGTTGCGGATGCCGCGTGCGAGGATGTCGCGGCCGAGCTCGAAATACTGCCTCTGGTTGCGCTGGCGCAGGGCCTCGCTCTGGACCACCGGGT
>CAZGNH010000342.1:0-12691 GCA_964527025.1 uncultured Chthoniobacterales bacterium
TCGTCCGGCACCGGGCCGCTCCAGCCGGGGCTGTCGGCAGCCGCGGCGAGAGCCCGCGCGACAGGGATTTCGTGGATGCTGTCCTCGGTGAGCGAGACGCGGATCGTGTCGCCGAGACCGTCGGCCAGCAGGCTCCCGATCCCGATGGCGCTCTTGATGCGTCCATCCTCGCCGTCGCCTGCCTCGGTCACACCGAGGTGCAGCGGGTAATTCCAATCGGGGCCGAGCTCTGCGAGGCGGTCGGCAAGCAGCCGGTAGGCGGCAACCATGACCTTCGGGTTGCTGGCCTTCATCGAGAAGACGAGCTGGTGGTAATTTGCCTCGCGGGCGATCCGGGCGAATTCGAGGGCGCTTTCGACCATGCCGGCCGGCGTGTCTCCGTGGCGGTTCATGATCCGGTCGCTGAGGCTTCCGTGGTTGGTGCCGATGCGCATGGCGACTCCCCTCCCGAGGCAGCGCCGGACCAGAGGCAAAAACCGTTCCCGCAGCCGTGCGATTTCCTCCTCGTATTCAGCGTCGGTGTATTCGCGGACAACAAATTTTTTTGAATCGGCGAAGTTGCCGGGGTTGATGCGCACTTTCTCGACCCAAAGGGCGGACTCCATCGCGGCCGCGGGCTTGAAATGGATGTCCGCGACAAGCGGCACGCGGCATCCCACGGCATGCAGGCGTTCACGGATCACCCTCAGGTTTGCGGCGTCCCGGACCGTCGGGGCGGTGATGCGCACGATTTCGCATCCGGCTTCGACGAGTCCGAGGGTCTCGCGGACGCATGCGTCGGTGTCCATCGTGTCGCTGGTGAGCATCGACTGGATGCGGACCGGGTTGCTGCCCCCGATGCCGACACCTCCGACATCGACTTCGCGGGTATGCCGGCGCCCGCGCGGAAACCAGTCGTGGGGAGGGGTCATTCCGATTGTTCGGCGGCGGGAGTCGGCGGCGGGGGTGGATCCGGGCCCGGGGCGAAGAAATCGCCGACATCGAAGAAGGTCACGTAGAGCATGAAGCCGATGAGCAGGAGGGCACAAGCGGTTTGGAGGACTTCGAGGAGGCGGATGTTGATGGGTTTGCGGCGGACGGCCTCGATGAGGGCGAGGGTGATGTGGCCGCCATCGAGCACGGGGAAGGGGAGCAGGTTCAGAAGGGCCAGATTCACATTGATGAGGACGCTCAGCGAGAGGGCCAGCCGCCACCCGTAATCGCTTTCGAAGACCTGGTAGTAGATGCGCATGATTCCGACCGGCCCGCTGAAGTGGGCCGCCGACACATCCGATTTGGTTGAAAACAGCGCGCCGAGCATGCGGAAAATGCTGGTGGCCGCATCACCCACCTGCACCCACGGGGCCGGATGGGCAAAGGATATGCGCCCCCACTCGATGCCGAGGTTCACGGGGGCTTCCCCGGATGGCGGCACGGGGACGCGCAGAACCAGCGGCACCGTCTGACCGTCCCGCAGGACTTCGATCGGAAGATCCTTTCCGTGGTTCGCCTTGATCACAGGCTCCAAATCCCGGACGTCGTTCACCGGCACACCGCCTGCCGTAATCACGAGGTCCCCGCTTTGCATACCCGCCTGCTCGCCCGGCCCGCCGCGCACGACAAAGCCGATGCCCGGAGGCAGGCGCGGGCCGATACCCACCTCGCGCAGGGCCGGCCGCCTCCAACCGGCCGTCTCGCGCTTCGTCCACCCGGCATCAATCGTCATCACCCGCCCGTCACGCCGCACCAAAAACGGAATCGTCTCCCCCTCGCTGCGAATCACCCGCCACTTGACACTCTCCGTGCCGGACAAAAACCTCTTCACCGGCGCCCCGTCGACCTCGAGGATTTCATCGCCGACTTGGAATCCCGCCGCTTCGCCGGCGCTCCCCTCCACAATCATCCCGACCCGTGTCGAATCGAATTCGATCTCGGGCTTTCCGACGGCCCAGACAATCACCGCCATGACAAATGCCAGCCCGAGGCTGAATGCCGGACCTGCCGCCGCCACCACGATCTTGTCGAGAGGTTTGGCCGGTGGCAACGCCTCGCGGTCGTTTGCCGTCTCTCCCTCGAGAACCTCCATCGGGGCAAGCTGCGGGATGGCGACAAAACCGCCCGCGGGTATCCAACCCAGACGGTACTCCACCCCGCCGATTGTCCGCTTCCAGAGCGGCTTGCCAAACCACACGGCAAATTTCTCGACAACAAGCCCCCGCCACTTCGCCGCAAGGAAGTGCCCGAACTCGTGGACGATGATCAGCAGGTTGAAGAGGAGCAAAACCTCCAGGCTGATCACCACAAACTTGAAGGTGTTTTCGATCATCGGATTCTGGAGGATGCCCCCGCCCGCCAAAAAATCAACCCCGATCACGTGGGAATCATTTCATGAACCCTCCGGGTTCCTTGGCAAGGAGGAATCTTGCAACCGGCGGGGCATCGTTTTCGCCCCCTCCGCGGGGGCCGGCGAAGCTTGCGCACGCGCGGAACAGTTGGGAATGCGCCCCTTGGCGCGGATCCTATGTTGGGGGCGGGGGCGTGGGTGTCGGAGGCACCGGAGTGGGTGTTGGTGTGGGTTCCGGAGTGGGTTGCCCTCCTCCCCCGCCGCCGCCACCGCCGCCGCCGCCACTGCCGCCGGCGAAGCTGCCGAGGGTTCCTACACCTTGGTCTCCGGTTAGAAACGCGCCGGTGTCCAAGGCGGCGGCATCGGTAACGACAAGACCGAGCAGGTTGTAATTGTCCTGGATTTCTTGGGGAAGGGCTTGGGCGATGGCCGCGAGGAAATTCGGGTCGTTGATCTGACTCTGTTGTATGGAAACGGCGACATCAAAACTGACGACAATATCAATGGTGACGGTCGTCATGGAAGATGCCAGTACCATATCGGCAAGCGATTGGAATGTGCCTGTGAGGCGGAGCTGCTGGCCCGGCTGAATTGCGATGGGAGGGTTTTCCCCGTCGGGTGTGTCCACGGGGTCGAATTCGATCGATCCGGCCTGCAGCTCGATGGAAATTTCTTTGGTGAGGGTTTCCGGGTTGGTGCCATTGGTTTGGCGGAACGTGGTGCCCTTGACCTTGGTGACTCCCAGCGGAGAGCCCACGAGGAAGTGCGACTTCTTGTCGAGTTTCCTGACCTGCGTGACGATTGAGCCTGTACGGAAAAACAGGGTTGTCCGCGACCATGTCGGCTCCTTTTCCATTTTGCCGAACCCGGATCCCGGTGGTGGCGGCCCCGATCCTTCTTTGGGTGCCTCGGCAATGTCGTAGCCCCCGGCCTGCATGAATTCATTGATGACCAGGGAGGATTCCGGGCCGATGCTGACCGCGGCTCCGTTGGAGAAGAGCAGGACGACGCTGCTCCTTTTGCCGGTTGTAATCGAGGCGCCCTGGGTGAGCTTGGCTCCGTTCTTGAGCGCGAACGGGGTTTTGTTGAGCTTGGTGGAGGCTTTCACGTCGCCCTTGACGTTTTCGACGACAATGGGTGCCTCGGCCAGTTCGCTGGATTCGGGGTTGTAGTCCTGCGCAAAGAGTGACATTGGCAGCAGGATGGCGGCGAAGGCCGCGGCGAAAGTTGGCAGGAACCTTGTGCCATTCCGACCGGGCTTCTCACGGGAGATTTTCTGTGCTTTCATGCTTGCGGGTGGTTGTTGTTGGGTGATTGCGGAATTCTGATTCGGCGGAAATAGTTTCCTTGGCCTAATACTCCCTCCGGGCGGGGTGTTTGTCAAGGATCGAAATGGGGAAATGCTCCCCAAAAAAAGACGGCCATGGGTGGTATTTCCGGGCGGTTGACACCGGCGGGCAAAGAGCCCAACGTCCCCGGAACATGCACGCATTCCAATATCGCGGAGGATCCCTTGTCTGTGAGGAAGTTGATCTGGCCCATGTGGCCGGCGAGGTGGGAACCCCCGCCTACGTGTATTCGTCGGCAACCATCGGTGACAATTTTCGACGGCTCGATGCGGCCCTCGCCCCGCTGGACCACATGGTCTGCTACGCGGTGAAAGCCAATTCAAACCTCGCGGTGCTGGATTTGCTGGCCCGCGAAGGGGCCGGGTTCGACATCGTGAGCGGCGGGGAGCTTGCGCGTGTGTTGCGGGCCGGGGGGAGCGCCTCGCGCTGCACGTTTGCGGGGGTGGGGAAGACGGCGGAGGAGATCGGGGATGCGTTGCGCGCGGGGGTGTATTGCCTGAATGTCGAGAGCGAGGCGGAGCTCGAACGCATTGCGGCGGTGGCCGGGCGTCTCGGAACGCAGGCGCCGGTGGCCTTGCGCGTGAACCCCGACGTGGACGCCGGCACCCACGCGTTCATTTCGACGGGAAAAAGCAAAAACAAATTCGGCATCGGCCTGGACCGCGCCGCCGGCGTCTACCGGCGCGCCGCCTCCCTGCCCGGCATCCGGATCCGCGGAATCCAAACCCACAGCGGCTCGCAAATCACCAGCCCCGCCCCGTTCGCCGAGGCGGTCGCCAAACTCGTGCCTCTCGTGCGCGAAATTAAAACCTCCCACGCCATCGAATTTTTCAGTGTCGGAGGGGGCATGGGCATTGTTTACGAGCAGGCCCTTGCCAGCGGCGACCCGGCATGGTGGCGGGACGGCCCCGGGGGCCTCACCCCCGCCGCCTATGCCGCCGCCATCGTCCCCCTGCTCGAACCCCTCGGCCTGCGCATTCTCTTTGAGCCGGGACGCTCGATCACCGGCAACGCCGGCGTCCTCCTCACAACCGTCGAATACATCAAACAAACCCCCGCCAAAACCTTCGTGATCGTGGACGCCGCCATGAACGACCTGATCCGCCCGGCGCTCTACGACGGGTGGCACGAAATTGTTCCGCTGCGGCAAACGCCGGGCGAACCCGCACCGGTCGATGTGGTCGGGCCGGTCTGCGAGAGCGGTGACTTTCTGGCCAGGGACCGCGCCCTGCCCCCCCTGCAGGAAGGCGACCGTCTCGCGGTCATGAGTGCCGGCGCCTACGGAGCCGTCATGGCCTCGAATTACAACACGCGCCCCCTCGCCCCCGAAGTGCTCGTCGATGGCACCCGCTTCCATATCGTGCGCCGCCGCCAGCAGTTCGAGGATCTCGTCACCGGTGAAACCATCCCGGATCAATCCACCGGCTGGCGCGGGTAGCTGCCAAGCATTTTTACTGCGCGGCAGCGCATCGAAAGATCCCGGAACACATCCGACATCTGGAGCTCCCGGCTGTGGCCGTCGGCCTCGACAAAAAAGAAAATGTCCTTGCTGCCCTTCGACGCGGGGCGGCTGGCGAAGTGGTTGAGGTTGATGTCGTGGGTTTTGAAGGGTTCGAGGGCTGCGACGAGCGACCCCGGTTTGTGTTCGATCCGCAGCATGAGCATGGTCGAGTCGTGGCCCGTGGGCGAATTGGCGGTTTTTCCGATCACGAGGAGGCGTGCGGCGCCGCGTGATTCTTCGCCGGGTTCTCCGGGGATCGTGATTTCGCCGCAAACCGACAGGTCGGTATCCGCCAGGGCGTCGAGGGTGGCGCTCACCACACCGTGGTCGGGCTCCTCGATCGGCACCACTCCGCAGTCCGCATCGTGCGCTTTGACTTCGTCAAAAACCGCCTCGACCCCCTGAAAGAGCGCGTAGCGGACACTGGATCCGAATTTGTCGCGGGCCGCCTGGTGGGTGAGCGAGCCGGACGGACCAAGGCATGCGATGGCAATGTCTTTTTCCAGGGCGAGGGACGCGGACATGATTTCCCGGTAGATGGCCCGGATGGAATCGGGGCCGAGGGGGCCGGTGCTGCGCTCGACGAGCCCGCGGAGGACGCGGTTTTCACGTTCCGGCGAGTAGATGGGCATGCCGTCGCGGTGTTTGAGAGCGCCGATGTCCTTGGCGACCGCGGCCCGTTCGTTGAGGATCCGGAGCAATTCGTTGTCGAGGGCGTCGATGCGCTCCCGGAGGTCTGCGATGTCGCTCATGGGAGCGGCCGGTGGAGTTGTTTTTTCATGACAGCCCCCACCCATAGCAAGAGTCCGCGGGAGAATCCATTGGATTTCCATGCCCGATTCATGACAATCTCCCCTCCCTGATGGTCTCCATGTTGCGCGCCCTGAGGGCGGCGTCGGATCCGACGCGCGTCCGGTTGCTTCTCCTGCTTGAATGTGAGGAGCTCACTGTCGCCGAACTGCAGGAAATCCTCGGCATGGGTCAGTCGCGCATTTCGGCCAGCCTCGGCCTCCTGCGGCGCGAGGGCATGCTCGATGACCGGCGCGTCGGCAAACACGTGTTCTACTCGGCCCGCGGACGTGTCCCCCCGGGTCTCTCGCAATTGCTTGCAGGGGCCGTTGCCGACATCCCGGGCGCCGGAGACGACCCGGCCGCCCTCGCCCTGGCCATGCAGCGCAGAAAAGACCGCGCCTCCACCTACTTCGACAAACTCGCCGGCAAATTCGGGCGCACCTACATCCCCGGCCGCTCATGGCAGGCCCTCGCCCACGGACTCCTCTCCCTGCGCCCCAACGAGGTCATCGCAGACATGGGCGCCGGCGAGGGCACCCTCTCGCAACTCCTCGCCCGAACCGCCAAAAAAGTCATCGCCATCGACAACTCGGAAAAAATGGTCGCCTTCGGCACGGCCGTCGCCCGCGACAACGGATTCTCCAATCTCGAATACCGCCTCGGCGACATCGAGTCCCCCCCCATCGCCGACGACTCGGTCGATCTGGTCCTCTTCAGCCAGGCCCTCCACCATGCCTCCTCCCCTCCCCGCGCCATCGACTCCGCATGGAAAATCCTCCGGCCCGGAGGACACATCCTCATCCTCGACCTCGCCAGCCACAGCTACGAACAGGCACGCGACCTCTACGCCCATCTCTGGCTCGGATTCTCGGAAGTCGAACTCCAGCGCATGCTCAACAATGCCGGCTTCACCGCCATCCACACTGGCATCGTCGCCCGGGAACGCCACGCCCCCCACTTCCAAACCATCCTCGCCCGCGCCACCAAACCCCACACCCCGAAAAAAGCAACCACCCGGGTGCCCAACCGCAAGGGCATGCACCGGAAAAAACCGGTCTCCGCCGGCCGGAGTCCGGAATAACCTTCGCATGCGCGAGGGCTTGCCTTTTCCACCGGATGCCGGTTTGCTGGCGCATGTGCTCCGGAGATGCCGGCGGAAGATTGTTCATCCGCGCAAATTCCGGAGCCGTAATTGACAATGATCCATGGCGCGAACGCTTGAACATCCCGACACCCTTGCCCGCGGCTTGCAGGCCGCGGACGACACACAGCTTGCCGACGAGTTGGTGGGCGAAAAGCTCACGCTCAACATGGGGCCCTCCCACCCGTCCACCCACGGGGTCCTGCGCATCATCCTCGACCTCGACGGCGAAATCATCACCAAGGCAACACCCGACATCGGCTACCTGCACCGCGGCGACGAAAAAATCGCCGAAAACATGCAATACAACCAATTTGTCCCCTACACGGACCGGCTCGATTACCTTGCGCCGCTGGCCAACAACGTGGCCTACGCGCTTGCGGTCGAGAAATTGATGGGGTGGGAGATTCCGCCGCGCGGCAAGGCAATCCGGGTGCTGTGCTGCGAACTGGCGCGGATTTCCTCGCACCTGCTCGGCATCGGGAGCATGGCCATGGACATCGGCGCCACATCCGTCTTCCTCTACACCTTCACCGAACGCGAAAAAATCTACAACCTGATCGAGAAGCTGACCGGCGCCCGATTCACCACCAGCTTCACCCGCATCGGCGGGCAGACGCACGACCTGCCCGAAGGCTTCTCCGCCGAAGTCCGCGCGTTCATCGATGGGTTCCTCCCGGCCTTTGACGAGGTGGACCGGCTGATCACGCGTAACCGGATTTTTGTGGACCGCACGCGGGATATGGGGGTCATTTCCCGTGAGGATGCCATCGCGTGGGCTCTTTCGGGGCCGAACCTGCGCGGATCGGGGATCGATCACGACCTGCGCAAAAAACAGCCCTACCTGGATTATCAAAACTACGAGTTCGAGGTGCCTGTCGGGAGCACCGGCGACGCGTATGACCGCTACCTTGTGCGGATGGAAGAGATGCGCCAAAGCACCCGGATCCTCGAACAGGTGCTTGATTCCCTGCCGGAGGGGCCGGTCAATGTCTCCGACCCCAAGCAAATGCTTCCCCAAAAAGAACGCGTGCTCACCAAAATGGAAGAGCTCATCCACCACTTCATTCTGGTGACCGAAGGGATCGACGCTCCTTCGGGCGAAATCTACTTCGGCGCCGAAAACCCCAAGGGCGAACTCGGGTTCTACATCCACAGCAAAGGCGGCGGAGTCCCCTACCGCCTCAAAATCCGCGCCCCCAGCTTCGTCAACCTGAGCATTCTCCCCAAACTCCTCCCCGGCCACATGATCAGCGACACGGTCTCCATCCTCGGCTCGCTCGACTTCGTCATGGGCGAATGCGACCGGTAGCAAGAACCCCCCCGACGATCGCGCCCGACCCGGATGGCGCGGCCATCTGTGGCCCCGCGGGTCTGATGGATCAGGCTCCCATCCAGTGCGCCATCCGGATATAGAGCGGGATGCCGATCAGCACGTTGAACGGGAAGGTGATGCCGAGCGAGGCGACGAGGTAGTAACCCGGGTTGGCTTCGGGCAGGGCGACCCGCACGGCGGCCGGCGCCGCGATATAACTTGCGCTCCCCGCCAGCACCCCCAAGAGGATGCAGCCCCCCGACGACAAACCGCACAGCATCCCCACTCCAATCCCCAGAAAGGCCGACACCACCGGCATGACCACCGAAAAGACCGCCAAAAACGCGCCTGCCGCTCTCAGGTCGCCAAGCCGGCGCGCGGCCGAAACCCCCATCCCGACCATGAACAAGGCCAGCACCCCCTTGAAGGGATCCAGAAACAGGTGGTTGATGTCGGCCATGCGTTCGGGGCCGTTGATCCAGCCGACGATGAACCCCCCGACCAGCAGGAGCACGCTCTTGCCAAGAGCCACCTCGCGCAGGGTTTCGCTCCAGTGCACGTTCGACGAGGAGTGGGTCAGCCGCGCAAGCATCAACCCCACCAGAATCGCCGGAATCTCAAGGATCACCAGCAGCACCACCATGAACGACTCGGAAGAGATCCCCTGCCGCGAAAGCACATTGAGCGCCACCGCGAACGTGATGACACTCGTCGATCCGTAGTGGGCCGCAAGCGCCGCCGAATCCACACCGGAGAATTTTCCGAATTTCCTCAAAACCGCGTAGGCGAGGATGGGAATGGCGATCCCGAGAGCCACGGTTCCCAGAGCGGGGATGATGACCGGTGCGAGTTCGCTCCCGAAGAGCTTGATGCCGCCTTTCAGGCCGATGGCCAGCAGCAGGTAGATGCCGATGGCGTTGTTGATCTGGTCGGGAATATCCAGATCCGACTTGGCCAGACCTCCGGCGAGGCCCAGCAAAAAGAAAAAAATGACCGGATCGATGGCTTCCATGGCAAATTCCGGCACAAACCAACTTCCGGACGCGCTGTAATGCAAGCGGTTTCAGCTTCGCCGCTTGCTCAAATGTACAAGGTGGATTGCGACCTCCGGGCGCGATGGGAAACCACCGGGCGGCGCAGCCGCTTCGAACAGGGTTTGTGCGCTGCCGGCACGCGCCCCGATCCATAAGAAACATCAACTTACGCCCCAACGGGCATGCATCCCAAAGCCCAGGGCAAGCGCCAGCGCCGCCCTGGGTCTCGGGTGAAAAGGGTTTCTGCTGTAGGGGCAGCATCCCAAACATCCCCAGCGCCATTCCGCCCTGTCCCAAGAACGGCCCGCGCCGGGCGCTTGCGTCCGCGTTGCGGATTGGCTATTGATGCTTCCATGAAACTTCTTCCCGCCCTCGTCCTTGCCCTGTTTGTCGCCATGACCGGAGTTTCCGCCGACGACACCATGCGTGCCGCCCAGCGCAAACTCAGCACCATGGGGTTTTATGAAGGCACCATTGACGGCCAATACGGCAGCCAGACGGCCGCCGCCATCCGGCGCTACCAACTCGCGCGGGGCCTCAAAGTCACCGGCCAGCTCAATGCGCAGACTCTCGAGAGTCTCGGCATGGTGGCGGGTTCCACGCGCGGCGGTCGCGGGGAATTTGTGCCAGAGTATGTTGCCATTGCCTCGATTTTCAAGGGGGGGCCGTTTATCACCGCCCCGACCGAGCTCCAGATCGAAACGATCCGGCAGGCGCAGAAGACACTCAAATTGCTGGGCTACTACCGGGGACCCGTGGATGGATCACCCAGTCAAAGCCTCATTGCCTCCCTCAAGGCATGGCAGAAGAGCGCCGGGTTCCGGCAGACCGGACGCTTCGATGAATCGACCCTCAAGGGGCTCGACATCATGCCCAACTGACCGGCCTTGAACGCCGCACCGCCGTCCGCCGCCCGGGGCGCATGGGAGCGCCTCGCCCTTCCGGCCATCGAAGGAGGAGGGCGCCGCACGGCGGTCCTCTTCCTCTTTGGCGTCGCCGTCCTGTGCGCCATCCAGTTGGTTGTCGGGTGGAAAATTGCCGGGCAGGTGAACCACGACACCGACGCTTTTGATCAAGGTTCATATATCCTGATGGCGGAAACCATGCGCGGATCGTGGATCCCGTGGTATTCCGACGGCACGCGCAACCCGCTTCTCCCGTGGATTGCAGGCAATGTGCTCGATCCCGCGGCCCCGGACTTTTTCCAGCGCGCCAAGCGGCTCAATGTCGTGCTCGGGGTGCTGGGCACGGCGGTTTTGGCTGCGGTTTTCCGGCGGCGCCTCGGCCCGCTTGCAGCATGGAATGCCTCGGCTCTGGCGGCCCTTGCGCTCCTCCTGCCCGCCTCGACGTTTTTCGGCGCCGAGGTGCTCTTTTACATGCTGTTTTTCCTTGTGGTGGTGGTTTGCTTGAACCTGCTGGTCCGCAATCCGCCGGGCCGCTACGTTTTGCTGGCCTTTCTGGCGGGGCTGGCGGCCCTTGCGAAGCCGTCGGTTTCTCCGCTGGTCGCCCTTTTCTTCGGGTGGAGTCTTCTCAAGGCGTTGTATGCCCGCGGTGACGGATGGTCGGCCCGACGGCTGGCGCTTGGGGCTGGTATTTTCCTTGTGGGTTACGGCGGGATGCTGGCCCCGCGGGCGGGGCATGCATGGCAGACTTACGGCAGCCCGTTTTACAGCCTGCCCGCATTTTGGTTCTGGGCCGACGATTGGTCGTCATGCGTCGAGAAATACGCGGATTGCCGCCCCGGAAAGATCGCGGCGATGCCGGTCGGCGAACGCCCGACTCCCGGGGGGTATTTCCATCGTCATTCGGTGTCCGACGCGGTGGCGCGGGTGACGGACGGTTTTGGCGTGCGGTTGCGGCAGTTTTTGCACCCCGAACTCAAGTGGTCGTGGCCGTTTGACAAACCCGGGCGTTTGAAGCGGGTGGTATTGCCGCACCGGGGTTTTTACCTTGTGGGGCTCGGGTTGGTGCTTGTGGCGATGGGGGTGTTTGCATGGCGTTCCGGCGGGTTTGGCGGGCGCCTGTTGATTCCCGCGGGGTTTTTTCTTTCCGTGTGGGTGCTTTATGCCCTTGCGGCCGGGTGGTACCTGCCCATCGGGCCGGGACACCGGTTCATCCTCGTGCTTTACCTGCCGACCCTCTGGGCGCTGTCCACCGCAGCCGAACGCCTCCGTGCCCGCGCCGGATCGTGGGCCGCCAACCCCCTCTTCCTCGCCGCCCACCTCGCCATTTTCGGCCTCCTTGCCTCCCGCCTTGGGATTTTGCTCGTGGACGGGAATTTCAAAAAGGTCTCATTCACGTTTTGAGAAGAACCGCACCATGGATGTGAGACCCTGTCTCGTCAGGCACCGTTTGGTTGCGGTGTTGTGTCTTGCCGCCGCGGTGGCGGTCGGCATCTGGCTGGTGGGCGCACCCAAGCCGTGGAGGGTGCTTGCCGCCGATCCCGACCTCGACAGGCTCAAGTCCCTGATCCGCTTCTATGGATGGTGGGCGGCCGCCGCCAATGCCTGCCTCCTCGCCCTGCTCGCGGCCACGGCCCGTTTCTGGGCGGCCCCCGCGCGCTCCACTGCCCGCGCGCCATGGCTTCCAACAACCGCCCTGCCCCGGTGGTTTTGGCCGCTGGTGGGCGCGGCGGCGCTCGTGGTGGCGGCACACGGCACCATGCGCATCGGCCAGAGCCTCTGGGACGACGAGGAGGCAAGCGTCCGCACCTACATCCATGGCGAGTGGATCGCGCAGTCCGATGGATCGCTCAAGTTTCGCAAACCCGGCTGGGATCAGGCATTTTTCAACAACCGCCGCGCGACCAACCATCAATTGCAGACGCTGCTGTCGCGGGCGGTGCACCAGGTGTGGGTTGCCGTGGCGCGTCCCGGCGGGCTTGGGATGAGCGAGGCGGTGATGCGGGTTCCGGTGTGGGTTGCGGGGGTGTTGTCGGTGGTGGTGCTGGCGTTGTTGCTTGCGCGGTTGGGGATGCCGCGGGCGGGGGCGGTGGCGGCGTGGCTTCTGGCGGCGCATCCGTGGCACATGCGCTATGTGACCGAGCTGCGCGGCTACATGTTTGTGATGCTGTTTCTACCACTGCTTGTGTTGGTGCTTTTGCGGGCGGTTGACCGGGGAACATGGCGGTGGTGGACCGCCTTCGGGGCCTGCGCCTTTGCAGCGCTCTACGCGCACGCCGGCTCGCTCTACGCCCTCGTGCTCGTGCATGCGCTGGGACTGGCCGCCGTTTGGAT
>CAZGNH010000343.1:0-3690 GCA_964527025.1 uncultured Chthoniobacterales bacterium
TTCGCCTTGCCGATCCCGGAGACGAGGGTCTCGAGTTCCCCCGCACCGCACCGCGACAACTCGTGCAGCGACCCCTTGGCCGCAATCAGCTCGGAAGCCAGCGCCACCGCGCTCCGCCCCCGGCGGCCCGTCCGTAGAAAGATCGCCAGCAGTTCGGCATCGGTCAGCGCCCCGGCCCCGCGCGCCGCAAGCTTCTCGCGCGGGCGGTCGGCCTGTGGAATTTCGGAAATCCGCACGGGGCTTACCCTTGTGGGGCCTCGGAGCAATGTTCAACCACGGATGCCACGGACAAGCACGGATCAAGAGAACAGGAGGGTTCGGGCATCCGTGCCCATGCAAGCAATCCGTGTCCAATCAGAAAAAGTCGACTCGTTTGCACCCGGGGTATGTTTGCGTGGATTCTAGTGTGCTGCGTGTTGGAAAACCATGCATTTGTTGCGATGAACACCCTAATTTTCCGGGGGGCCGGAGGCGACGATGGCGTCTTTGCGGTAGATGTCGCGGTTGGAGGCATGGAATTCGAGTTTGAGGCGCACGGGCATGGAGGAGATATCGATGAGTTCCCATGAGGTGAAGGTGGTGGATCCGTCGGGGCCGGGGGCATGGGCAACGCCGACGACGAGGTGCCGGGCGTTGTCGTTGATCTTGTTGGTCGCGGTTTTTGGTTCGTAATAGAATGTGCGGAAGCTGCTTGAGCGGCTGTCCTGCGCGTGGAGTTTTGGGTCGAGGTAAACGATGCTTCCGTCCTCGAGCACGAGCCGGATGTCCGGATAGCCGGAGCGCTGGGGTTTGCCGGAGGCGGTGGGCGGCGGTCCGCATTGCCACCCGGGCTCGCGCGCCAGAAGGGCCGTGAGTCCCTCTTCGATGTGGCGGCTTGCCTCGTTGATGCGTCCGGAGGAGTGGATCGGGGGGGGCGGGGCGTTGAGGGAGGCGAGGACGCTGTCCATGGCGGCGCCGATTTTATTGATCCACGGGCGGTCGGAGGCGGGGTTGACCGGGATGACGCGGAATCCGGTGGCGGAGGCGACGACGTCGCCGAAGGCGACATTTTCGAGGGCTTTGGCGCGGGGGAGAAGGGCGGCGACCGGCGGCTCGCCGCCTGCAGCCGGCCGCAGAAGCAGCAGCAGGAGCGCAAGGGCCAGCACAAAGCCGGATTCGGGCAGGACTCGGCAGGGCATGCCGGATTGTGCCCTGTCCGCCCCCGCGGGACCAACCCGATTTTTTCGCGGGTGGCGCGGGGGGCGCATCTCCGAAAAGTGCAAGAGCGGCATGAGGGGCGGCAGAGCCGCGCGGAAGACCTCATCACGCCCGGAGGGCGCGACCCACCAACTTGGCCATTTCCACGCACACCCAAGGTGGATCGCGACGTCCCGGCGCGATTGCGAAAACCGTTTGCAACCTTCGGAAATGCACCCGGCACGGGGTTGCGGTGCCGCGCGGACTGTGGCACGCTTTGCGGATGAGGATGTGGCTTGCGATGGCGCTGGGGGTCGCGGGAGCGTTTGCCCAGGAGGAAGCCTCCAGCCTTGCGCGGGATGCGGCCGCCGCCTGCCAGGCAGGCGACCTCGCCGCCGCCAAAATCCTTTTCACCCCTTGAAAACACCCCGCCTGATCGGCCTCACGGGCGGCATCGCCACGGGCAAAAGCACCTTCCTTGGTCTCTTTGCCCCACGGCTTGGTGCGCAGTGGTTCTGTGCCGACGCCTGTGTGCGCGAACTTCTCGACAGCGACCCGCAGGTTGCCGGAGAAATCCGCGCGCGGATCGACCCGCGGGCCTGTCGGGACGATGGGTCGCCCGACCGCGCTTACCTGAGGGAGCTCATTTTCGGGAATGCGTCCGTCCGGCGGCGGTTGGAGGAGATTTTGCACCCGCGGGTGCGGGCGCGGTGGACTGCGCAGGCGGTGGAGGCGCGTGCGGCGGGGAAGGTTTTTGTGGTGGACATTCCGTTGTTGTTCGAGACGGGGGCCGAAGGGTTCTTTGAGGCGGTGGTTGTGGTGGCGTGTTCCCGGGAGGTGCAGACGCGGCGGTTGCTTGCGCGGCGCGGGATTGACCCGGCCATGGCAAAAAAAATGATTGATTCCCAGCGGCCGATGGATTCCAAGATAGAGTCAAGTCACCACGTGGTATGGAACGACGGGGACCTTGAAGCCCTGCGTCTGCAATCCGACTCCCTTGCCCGAATTTTCGATGTCCCATCAGGCTGATTATCCCGTCGCAGAAGCCGAGCCCGCCGCTCCGCCCGAGCCCGTGTCTTTGAACGATCTCCATGCGCTGCGATTCGAGGCTCTTGTGGAGAAGTCCCGGTCGCTTGGATTGAGGCAGCGGTCCGAGGCTTCGCGCCACCAATTGGTCTTGGAGATCACGCGCGCCCTGCTGGCGATGGGCGGGGAAGTCACGGCTGCGGGTTTGCTTGAGATGAACGGGGATCACGGGGTGTTGCGGTGGCCGGCGTTCGGACTCCGGCCCGGGCCCGAGGATCCGTTTTTGCACCGGGACCAAGTGCGCGCGCTCGGGTTGCGTCCGGGACTGCTCCTGCGGTGTGCCCTGAAATTTTCGGAGGCAGGAGACCGGGGCCTTGCCGTATCGGAAGTGTTGGCTGTTGAGGACAGCCCGGCGGCCGGCTGGAAAACGCCGGTTGACTTCGACAAACTGACCCCGGTTTTCCCCAACCGCCGGGTTTTCCTCGAGGCGCCGGTCAATCCCGACATGGCCGCAAGGGCCGTCGATCTGGTCGCTCCCCTCGGCATGGGCCAGCGGGGGATCATTGCCGCCTCCCCGCGCTCGGGCAAAACCATCCTCCTCAAGGCCCTCGCCAAGGCCATCCAAACAACCCACCCGGAGGCCAAATTGATGATTCTGCTTGTCGATGAGCGGCCCGAGGAGGTGACCGATTTCCGGGCCGAGCTCGATTGCGAAATTTACAGTTCGACCTTTGACGAACCGGTGACCCGCCACGTGCAGATCTGCGAGGCGGTGTGCGAGCGGGCCAAGCGGCTTGTCGAGCTGCGGCGCGACGTGATCATCCTGCTCGATTCCATCACCCGCATGGCCCGCGGATACAACAACCAGCTCACGGGCAAGGGGCGCACGATGAGCGGCGGGGTCGATGCCCAGGCCCTCGCCCGCCCGCGCAAATTTTTCGGTTCCGCGCGCAATGTCGAGGAGGGAGGCAGCCTCACCATCCTTGCCACCGCCCTCATCGAAACCCACAGCCGCATGGACGAACTCATCTTCGAGGAATTCAAGGCCACCGGAAACATGGAAGTCTACCTCGACCGACAAATTGCCGAACAACGCATCTACCCCGCCATCCACATCGTCAAATCCGGAACCCGCCGCGAAGAACTCCTCTACCACCCCGACGAATTCGAACGTGTGCAAACCCTGCGCCGACAACTCTCCGAACTGCCGGCCGGCGAGGCCATGGAGGTGCTCGTCGCCAACCTGCGCAATACCCAGAACAACGCGGAACTCCTCATGGCCGGCCTGCGCGGGATCTGACCCGCCGCCCCCCCCGGGGAGAATCATACCACCTCTTTGAGAGGACTGGATCGTTTGGCGCGGGGATTTTGGTGCTGGGCAAGGCGGAGGAAGCCGCCTTCCGGGTCGCGCCGGACGACAACGGGAAACACATCGGCGCGCATGGCCCACTCGATGTCGGCGACACGCCCCGCGCTCACAAGAGCGCG
>CAZGNH010000344.1:0-5292 GCA_964527025.1 uncultured Chthoniobacterales bacterium
GCCGCGCCGATGGCTCCGTGGTCCGGGCGGTCGCGGTCGTTCGGACCGCGATCCGTCCAGCCGGCGATGGGGGCCGCCGCCGGCGCGTCCAGCGGCGGGAGTGCAAAGACCTCCTCGAGGATTTTTTCGGCGATCGGGGCGGCGACCACGCCGCCCGCATGGGCGCCCTGCACAAGCACCGCCACGGCGTATTGCGGGTTGTCGAATGGAGCAAAGGCCACGAACCAGACGTGGTTGTCTTTGACGCTTTGTCCGTCGCGGACGCTCCAGTTCTGCGCGGTGCCCGTCTTCCCGGCGACCTCCATGTCTTTGACGCGTGACCGGCTGCCGGTGCCGCCGCCCTCGTTGACAACTTTCCTCATCCCTTCGCGCACCTGCCCGATCTGCTCGGGAGTAAGGCCCGCGTCGTTGATGAGGCTTGCGCGCACGCGGGCCGGTTCCTGGAGGGTTGTGCCGCCGTCCTGGGCGACGACCTTGTCGATGAGGCGCGGGTAGAATGCGGTTCCGCCATTGGCGATGGCGGCGGTGATCATGGCCATTTGGAGCGGGGACGCAAGCACCTCCCCTTGGCCGATGGACGTGTTGGCGGTATAGCCGCTTGTCCACCGCTCGCGCGGTCGTGCCTGGGCGAGGTAATCCGGGCCGGGCAAAATGCCGGGGCTTTCTCCGGAGAGGGGGATGCCGCTGCGCTGTCCGAGGCCGAGCATGTTGCCGACGGCCACGATTTGGTCGATGCCGGCGGCGATGCCGGCGCGGTAGAAGTAGCCGTTGCACGAGACCTTGATGGCATTTTCGAGTCCGAGGGTTCCGTGGTTGCTGCTGTGGCATTTCATGAACGTGTCGCCGATCGAGATGCCGCCCCCGCAGGGGTAGCTGCGGGCCTTGTCTGCACGGAGTGCGGCAAGGGCGATGAAAATTTTGTAGGTCGAGCCGGGGGCATACGAACTGATGGCGCGGTTGAGCAGGGGGTCGGTGTCGTCGGAGGTCAGGGCGGACCAATCCGCGGTGTTGATAGCCGGGATGAACGTGTTGGGGTCGAAGGAGGGGATTGAGACCATGGCGAGCACATCGCCGTTGTTGGGATCGACGACGACGGCTGCACCGCGTCCGACATTGCGCATGGCTTTTTCGGCGATGTATTGGATGCGGGCGTCGATGGTCAGGAAGACGTTGTCGCCCTGTTGGGGTTCGTGAACCGCCACCTCGCCCTCGATCACCCCGCGCGCGTTGCGCTGCAAAATCCGCGCTCCCGGTTTGCCCCGCAGTTTGTCGTCCATGTACATCTCAATCTGCGCCTTGCCCTCCATGTCCGGATCGTAAAAATTGAACTGGCGGATGTCGGGCTGCTTGTCGAGGTTGGCCGGCATGCCCACATAACCGAGCAGATGCGCCGCCAACGCCCCGTACACGTAGTGGCGCACCGGCTTCTTGGTGACCGTCACCCCCGGCAATTCGAGATTGCGCTCCGAAAGGATGGCCATGGTCTCGAAATCCAAGTCCTGGCGGTAGTTGAACGGAACCTCCCGGTTGTTGCGGTAGTGGATCTGCAGGCGGCGCGCGTTGTAATCCTCGGCCACCCCGAAATCCTCCAGCCGCGGAATGACCGTCTCGGTTACAATCTGCACAATGTCGGCCTCCTTCAAATCCTTGGGCATGTTGTGCACGGTCCCGCGATAGCGCGTCAGCGGCAGGGCCCCGTTCTCCTCGCGATAGGCCCGCACCATGTCGGGCAGGTAGAAGTCCACGTCGAAGCTTGCGCGGTTTTGCACAAGGGGCAGGCCGTTGCGGTCGAGAATTTCACCGCGGACGGCGGGAATGCGGACCGTGACCTGTGACCCGGAGCGGATTTTTGCGGTGTATTCGGCACCGCGGGCGATCTGCACATACCACAAGCGGGCCATGATCGCCCCGAAACCGGCCACGACCAGCACAGCCAGAAACAAAATCCTTCCGGTGAACGGGAACCGTTTCATGCGCGCACGAAATGTTTGGCGGGGTTGGCCTCCCGCCCCATGGCCAGCCAGACAGCGCCATGGATGAAGGGCGAAACCAGACCGGCCATCAGTCCGGAACCCACAATCCGCCATGCCGCCACCTCGTTGAAAACAAATCCCTCACGCCGCAATGTGATCATCAGAAATTGCAGAGCCAGATACATCGAGGTGACCAGCACCGCCACCGGAATATGGATCCACCAGTGCCCGCGCAAAAACATCGGACGAAACCCGCCCGCCACCAGACCTGCTATCACAAAATAAACAATAGACCACCCCAGGCCAATTTCAACCCGGCCCGCGACGACATGCAGGTAGGCCAGATCGCTGAGCAGGCCCGTGATCACAGCCAGACCCAGCATGGCGGGCAGGGGGAAGGCAAGGGCCCCGTAGGTGAAAAGGGCCGGAACCAGCAGGATGCGCGCGCCGAAAAAGTGAAGAACCGGCGGCAGCATCTCCTGCACCGGAAAGGCCATGAAAATGGACGCGACCACCGCGACATAGGCAAGGACCGCTCTCATTTGGCGTCCACCACCACAAAAACATCCTCGATGGCGGTCAAATCCACCGAAGGCAAAAGGACCGACTGCCCGTCCAGTGCCCGCGCCCGGAAACTTTGCACCTCCCCGACAAGGATCCCCGAGGGGAACACCCCGCGGCTGACACCCGCCGTGTAAACTTTCTGGCCGGGCTGCAAATCCGCCGTCTTCGAGAGAAACTCCATCTGGAGCTCCCCCGGCGTTCCGGGCCCCGAAAGCCGCATCCCGGAAACAATGCCCGTCTCGACCGTCCCCTCCACACGCCCGGCCACCTTGCACGTTTCGTCGGTGATCAATACAACCACCGACTCGTCCTTCCCGACGGTCGCTGTCTTGCCAACCAATCCCTCCTCGGTCAGCACGGGCATGTCGCTTTCAAGGCCGTCTTCGAAGCCCCGGTTGATCTTCATGGTGTTCCACCACGTCGAGGCATCGCGAGACATGACCCGTGCGGGCACCAATTTGAACACCGAGCGTTCGCGATATTCCAGAGCCTGGCGGAGTTTGTTGTTTTCGGCTTCGATGTCGCGCAGCAATTGGTTGGTCGCCTGCAGCACGGCGTTTTGTTCGAGCAAGCGGCGGTTTTCCGCCTCGAGTTCATCGAGGGTCTTCAAGCCCCGTCCCACCGTCCCCAGCTCGCGGCTGACCGCCGTGCCTGTGCTCAAAAACGGCGAAACCAGACCCAGATAAGCACCCTGCAGCCCGCGCGCCACATCGGATCCCATCGTCGAGAGAATCACCGCGGCCGCAACCACCAGCACCACCAGGATGATGCCAAGGTTTCTCATGGCGCGTGGATCATTGGCACCGCCTCCCGTGCGTCGGGAAGCCTGCATTTGGTTGTGTGCATGGAGCGCTCAAGACGGGCGAGCGGTTCGGAGGTTTTCAGCTCCCCGCGGGCCGGTCCATGGCCTGAACGGCGCGCAAAAAGTTCATTTCCTGAAGGGCCTTGCCCGTGCCCTCGGCCACCGCGCTCAGGGGGTCTTCGGCCAAATGCACCGGCAGGCCGGTTTCGTCCTGGATGAGTTTGTCCAGCCCGCGCAGGAGGGCCCCGCCGCCTGCCAGAACGACCCCGCGGTCCACGAGGTCGGCCGAGAGTTCCGGCGGGCAGCGTTCGAGGGTGATGCGCACCGAGTCGATGATGGTTGAGACCGGGTCCAGGAGCGCCTCGCGCACTTCCTGCGAGGAGATGGTGATGGTTTTGGGCAGGCCCGCGACCATGTCGCGGCCCTTGACCTCCATCGAGGTTTCCTGCTCCTGCTTGTAGGCCGAGCCGATTTTGATTTTGATGTTTTCGGCGGTGCTTTCGCCGATCATCAAATTGTAGGCGCGCCGCATGTAGCTGATGATGGCCTCGTCGAGTTCGTCGCCGGCGACACGGACACTGCGGCTGAAGACAATGCCCGAAAGGGAAATGAGCGCGACTTCCGTCGTGCCGCCGCCGATGTCGATGACCATGTTTCCGGCGGCGTCCTGGACCGGCAGGCCCACGCCGATGGCGGCCGCCATCGGCTCCTCGATCAAATAGACCTCGCGGGCCCCCGCATGGCTGGCACTGTCTTTCACCGCGCGCTTTTCCACTTCGGTGATTCCGCTGGGGACGGCGATGAGCACGCGCGGGCGCACCATGCGCCTGCGGTTGTGGACCTTGCTGATGAAATGGCGCAGCATGGCCTCGGTCACCTCGAAGTCGGCGATCACGCCGTCTTTGAGCGGACGGATGGCGACGATGTTGCCCGGGGTGCGCCCGAGCATGCGTTTGGCTTCCTCGCCGACGGCGAGGACTTTGCGTGTGCCCTGTTGCACGGCGACGACCGACGGTTCGCGCAGGACGATGCCGTGGTCTTTGACGTAAACGAGCGTGTTGGCGGTGCCGAGATCGATTCCGATGTCGTTGGAAAAAAATCCCAAGAGGCTGTCTAGCATGAAAAATTTCGGTTGAATGTTGGCCGGTTGGCGCGGTGGAACCCGCGGCCGGGGCGTGGTGTGCGCCGGTTGCCGGACATGAGAGATTGTGTCCTGCGGCGGCCTTCGTCAAGGGATTCCTGTGGCCGGGAGGGTGTGAACCGGGGTTTTTTTCGAGGGTGGGTCGAAAGATTCTTGTCGAATCGGTTGCCAGCGCCCCTTGTCTGCAGCTAGAGAAGTGGGGTTGCCGCAGAGGCGGCGCCATCCACACCGACCCATGCCCAAAGACACTTCAATTCACACGATTCTGCTGATTGGTTCGGGGCCCATAGTGATCGGGCAGGGGTGCGAGTTCGATTATTCGGGGGTGCAGGCGTGCAAGGCCCTTGCCGAGGAGGGCTACCGGGTCGTCCTCGTCAATTCGAATCCCGCGACCATCATGACCGATCCCGAGTTTGCCGCGGCCACCTACATCGAGCCGGTCACCCCCGAAGCCATCGAAAAAATCCTCGCAAAGGAAAAGCCCGACGCCGTTCTCCCGACCCTCGGCGGCCAGACCGCGCTGAACGCAGCCATGGCCCTCGTCGAAAACGGGGCGCTCAAGCGCCATGGCGCCCGGCTGATCGGAGCCAATGCCGACGCCATCCGGCGCGGCGAGGACCGCCAGATTTTCAAGGACATCATGCTGGGGATCGGGTTGGATTGCGAGGAGTCGGGCGTGGCGCATTCGCTCGAGGAGGCGCGTGCCATCGCGGCACGCATCGGGGCCTTCCCGCTCATCCTGCGTCCGGCCTTCACTTTGGGCGGGGCCGGCGGGGGCATCGCCTACAACCGCGAGGAACTCGAGGGGATCG
>CAZGNH010000345.1:0-2617 GCA_964527025.1 uncultured Chthoniobacterales bacterium
TGCGCAGGTTGGCTTGGTGGGGGATGATGCAGGTGAGATCTTCGACGGCCAGTCCGCTTTGTTCGAGGGCTTTGCGCGCGGCGGTGAGCATCGAGTTGACGGCCTGTTTGAAGGTCTCGCGGCCGCTCATGTGGAGGGTGTTGTGTTTGAGGTGGTAATTGTCGGGGGTGACGGGCAGGGCGCATCCGCCGCCGGGCATGTGGAGGATTTTGTCGAAGGAGCCGTCACTGCCCATGAAAGTGGTGATGACGCCATGGGTGTTGGCGCGGGAGCGGAGGATGGCGGCGCCGGCTCCGTCGCCGAAGAGGACGCAAGTATTGCGGTCCTCCCAGTTGACGATAGAACTGAGCTTGTCAGCGCCGATGACGAGGATGGTGTTGTAGGTATGGTTGCCGATGAACTGCTGGGCGATTTCGATGCCGTAGAGGAAGCCCGAGCAGGCGGCGGAGACGTCGAAGCAGGCGGCGCGTGTTGCGCCGAGGTGGCGCTGGACGTGGCAGGCGGTCGAGGGAAAGAACGTGTCGGGGGTGACGGTCGCGACAATGATGAGGTCAATGTCCGTGGCTTTGACCCCCCCTTGGTCCATGGCGCGCCGGGCGGCATTGGCGGCCATGTGGCTGGTGCATTCCCCTTCTGCGGCGATGCGGCGCTCGCGGATGCCCGTGCGGGTGACAATCCACTCGTCGGTCGTGTCAACGGAGCGTTCGAGATCCGCGTTGGAGAGGATGCGCTCCGGCATGTAGCTGCCGGTGGCAATGATCGAGACCGTCCGGTTGGGCTTGGGCTTTTTAATCCGGGGTCTTTTCATGAAACGCCTCGATGGCCTCGACGATGAGGGGGTTGATGCCTTTCTCCACGTACTGGCACCCGACCCGGATGGCATTTTTAATGGCGAGGGCGGAGCTTGATCCGTGGGCGATGATGGCGATGCCGTTGACGCCCAACAGGGGACTCCCCCCGTACATCTCGTAATTCGTTTTGTCGCGGATGGCGCGGAAGGCATTGCGCGCGAGCCACGCGCCCGCGGTGCGCAGCGGGGTGGCGGTCAGTTCGCGTTTGAGCCAGTGGAAGACGGCCGAGGCGGTGGCCTCGCACGTCTTGAGCACAACATTGCCCGTGAACCCGTCGCAAAGAACAACCTCGACGGGACAATCGAAAAGGTCGTGGCCCTCGACATTGCCGCGGAAGTTCAGCGATGTGCCCTTCAAGAGCCGGAAAATTTCCTTGGTGAAGTCACTGCCCTTGGCGTCCTCCCCGCCGACCGACATCAGACCAACCGCCGGGTTCGGGAATCCGAGGACGTGTTTCGAGACAACCGTGCCCATGATGGCATACTGGAGCATATGCTCCGGACGGGCATCCACATTGGCTCCGGCGTCAATCAGGACGCAGACGTTGTGTTCGGTGGGCAAATACGAGGCGATGCCCGGGCGCTCGACCCCCTTGAGCGTGCGCAGTTTGATGGTGGTGGCCGCGACCATCGCTCCTGTGTGGCCGGCGCTCACGACCGCGTCGGCCGAGCCGTGCTTGACCAGATCGACCGCACGGCTGAGCGAGGAATCCTTCTTGCGGCGGACGGCTTCGACCGCGTGTTCGCTCATTTCGACCACCTGGGTTGTGTGGACGATGTCCAGGCGGGGATCCTTGCATCCGATTTTGGCAAATTCCTTGCGCAGGAGGGTTTCGTCTCCGGTGATGAAGAGGCGCTCGATTTGGGGGAAGGCGGCAAGGGCCATGGCGGCGCCCGCCACGGGATTCACGGGCGCAAAATCACCCCCCATGCCATCAAGGACAATTTTCATGGGCTACGGAGATTTCACTCTGGGGACCGCCCTCGGCCGGGTGTCAATGGGCTTCGACGGTGAGGACTTGGCGGTCTTTGTAATATCCGCAGGCCGGGCAGGCGGTGTGCGGACGCAGGGCGGCGCCGCACTGGGGGCACTTGCCGAGCTTGGGGGCATGCCAGCGGTTGGCCGCCTTGCGTGTGCGCAGGCGCATTTTTGATGTTTTGCGTTTCGGGACTCCCATGGTGTTTCAGTGTTGAGGTTTGATTTGGTCCAGGGCCTTCCACGGTCCCGGTTCCCGGTTTCCGCACGGGGCGGTTATCGGGGATTGGATCCCGGCATGGGCCGCGGCGGAGCGCGGGTGGGCAGGCAGGGCAAGATGGATATCCTCCCTCACCTCCGGAGTCAAGTCCACGACTTCGCGGCCATCCAATTCCTTTTGGACCGCAAACGCATCGATGCGGATTTCGTGCTCGAAATGATCGAGGGTCACGACGCACCGGAGGCGGACGCGCAGCCGCAGGGATCCAACGGCGAAAAGGCCCCCGCCCGAAAGGCCCACATCCAAGCTGTAGCAAAGAGGGCCCGCCGGTTCGGCTCCCGCCTCCTCGAGTCCCAGCGGTGCCGCTTCCTCCTCTCCCTCGATATGGAGGGTTCCTCCGGCGGGAATTTGCCTCAAGTGAACTTTCATGGCGTGGCGGGCGGCCTCAGTCGAAGCGGATCTCGTAGGTGCGGTCGGCTTTTGGCAGGCCGGGTGCGTTGCCGGGTGCGGCGGGTTGTTGCGGCGCGGGTTGGGCGGGCGGTTGCTGTTGGGCGGGCGGCTGGGCTTGGGT
>CAZGNH010000346.1:0-3333 GCA_964527025.1 uncultured Chthoniobacterales bacterium
TGGGGCATGGTGCCCGTGAAAAGGCCCGCCCGGCTCGGCGAACATGTCGGCGCCACGCAAAACGCCTTGCGGAAAACCACTCCCTCCTCCGCCAAACGCTGGAAATTGGGAGTCGGCACATCATACCCATAGGGGCTTACATAACGGCCTGTGTCGTGCGAGTGAAAGTAAATGACATTGGGCTTCTTCATTGGAACCTACCATGCAACAACCGCTGCCCTTGGGATGCAACCAATTTTTCCAAGACAAAAAATTCCGGGTTGGCCCGCAGATCCGCCTGCGTCGTCCCATCCCCTCCAAACTAAAATTCCCGGCGCAGGTTGCTTGGAAGAATGCCGAGCTGCTCGCGGTATTTGGCGACCGTGCGTCGGGCCACGCGGATTCCGCGCGCGGCAAGTCCGCCGACCAGTGCCTGGTCGCTGAGGGGGTTGCGCGGGTCTTCGGATTTGACGATTTCCTGGATCTCCCGGCGGACGCTTTCGTTGCTGAGTGTTTGCCCTGCGTCGGTGGTGTAGCCGGAGGTGAAGAAAAACTTCATTTCGAAGAGTCCCTGCGGGGTGGCCATGTATTTGCCCGAGACGGCGCGGCTGACGGTTGTTTCGTGCACGCCGGCGGCTGCGGCAACCGCGCTCATGGTCATGGGCCGCAGGTGGGAGGGGCCCGACTCGAGGAATTCACTCTGGCGGGCGACGATTTCCCGTGCGATGGCCAGGATCGTCTGCTGGCGCTGCTGGATGCAGCGGATGAAAAACCTCCCGCCACGGATTTTTTCGCGCAGGTAGTCGCGGATTTCACGGTTTGGCCCGCCAAGGCCGATCATGTCCTTGTAGTCGTCGGAAATGCGCAGGGTGGGGATTTCGCTTTCGTTCAGCGAGACCGAGTAGCCGTCGCCGTCGCGTTCGACGACCACGTCGGGGACGACGACCGGGTTGTCGTCGGGGGCGAAAGCCCGCCCGGGCCGTGGATCAAGGTTTTTGATTGCGGCGGCCGCCTCCTGGACCTCGGCGTGCGTGACCCCCAGCGCCCGCGCGATCTCGGGAATCTTCCGGCGTGCAAGGTCTTCGAGGTGGTCTTTGACAATACGGGTTTCAAGGCTGTCACCGCCCCCGGCCTTTTGGCGCAGTTGGATGAGCAGGCACTCGGACAAGTCGCGGGCGGCGATTCCGGGCGGATCCAGGGCTTGGACGCAGGTGAGGGCTTCCTCCGCATCGGAGGGGGTCAGGCCCAGCGGGTAGGCGACCTCATCGAGCGTGCCGCGGAAGTAGCCGTTTTCGTCGAGGCTTCCGATGATGACCCGTGCGGGTTCGAGCAGGCGTCCGGGAATATCCTCGAGGCCGAGCTGATCGAGCAGGAATTCACGCAGGGTCGTGGGCCGGGTTTGGGAGTCGAAGAAGTGCCTGCGGCGTTCGAGGGCTTCCGCGGTCCACGGTTCCGCCGTTGCGCGCTGGGCAAACGCTCCCCGCCACTCGCCGGCAAGGCCGCCTGCGGGTTCCTCCTCACGCGGAGCGGTGGGCACCGTTTCGGGCGTTTGTTCTTCGAGGGCCGGATTTTCCGCCAGCTCGGTGGCGACAAGCTGCCGGAGTTCGGTGATGGGCGCTTGGAGAATGCCCAGACTTTGCTGCATCTGTGGCGAAAGCGCCTGCTGCAGCGACAAGCCCTGAATTTGCTCCATGCCGGCCATCGGATCGATGGTTCCACCTATCAGGCACTCATCTTGCTGTGGCAAGCAGGAATCGTGCCCTGTTTTGTGGAAGCCGGGTCAGGAACGCAGGGATTCTGCTTTGTAGTATTCGACGCGGCCCTCGTCTGCGAAGCGGGCGGCCCGTTCGACGATTCGAGTGCGTTCGCCGGGCGCGAGGTTGGCGAAAGCGCGGCAGGCGCGTGCCTTGTCCGTGAGGAAGGCGGGTTTTTCGGCGCCGGTGATGATGACTGCGACCGGGAGGGACCATGCGAAGTGCAGGCATTCCTCGAGCGAGAGTTGGGCGGGGACGAGGGGGTCGCCGGTTTCCCATGTGACCTTTTCGTTGACTTCTTTTTTTGCGAAGAAGCGTCCGTCGGCGAGGGTTTTCATGGCCAGGACGCCGAGGGACAAATCGTTGGCGCGCGGGAGGACCGCTTCGACGAAGCTGTGTTTCGAGGCGGCATCGACGGGGTTGACGGGAAGTTGGCAGGCGGCGAAGGCATTGCCGCAGACCTCCATGATGCGACGGTGCGCATAGGGGCTTGCGTGCCCCGTGAACCCGAGGTGGCGCACGCGCCCGGATTCCCGCGCCTCGAGGAACACATCGACGACACCCGCCGCGATGCGGGCGTCGACATCCTCCGGGGTCTCGAGGGCGTGCATCTGCCACAGATCGATCACCTCGCAACGCATGCGCTTGCACGACAGGTCGAGGTGTTCACGGGCCGTGGCGGCGTCCTTGGCCTGCGTCTTGGTCATGATGTAGATGGAGTCCCGGTGGCGGGGGGTGAGGTATTTTCCGAAGCGCTCCTCGCTGATGCCCTGTCCGTAGTTGTTGGCGGTGTCGAAAAACCGGACGCCTTCCTGCAGGGCCGTCTCGATGGTTGCCCGGGCGAGGTCTTCGGATGTCCACCCGATGTGGAAGCCGCCGAGGCCGAGCATGGTGACCGGTTCTCCGGTTGCGCCGAGGAGGCGTGTGGGCAGGGTGGCGCCGAGGGCGTCGGAAGCTCCGGCACGCGGGAGCAACGCGGCGCTTCCGGCCATCCCGGCGAGACCGAGGAGAAAATCTCTGCGGTTCATGCCGGGCAATGTATCACAGGTTTCCGTTTTGCACGTTTGAAAAAGACGATTCCCGGGATTGCTTTGCGTGGTGATCGGGGGTTCCATGGGGCCGGTGAAAGCTGTGCGCGCGATTTGCCTGCCCGGGCTTGTGCTTGTATTGGCCCTGGTGTGCAAGGTGACTGCCGCGGAAGAGGATTCCGCGTCCGCGCAGCTTGAGGCGGCGCGCCGGGACGGACGCGCCCATTCGCAGATCGAGATTCTCCGCCGGATGCTTGACGATGCGCCCAACGACGCGGCGCTCAAGGAGCAGGTGTTGGGGCTTTGGCTGGATGTGGCAGATTTCCGGATGGCGGAGCTTGTTTTGGATGGTTGGCCGGATGCACCTGCGGAGCTTGCGGCGACGGCCCGGGCGCGGATCCTGGATGCGGGGAAGGGGAGTCCGTCGGAGGCGGCGGAGGTGCTGCGCTCTTATTTGAAAGAGAATCCGGGGTCGCGGCGGGCAGCAGGGGATCTGGCCGCCCTCCTGTGGCGTGAGGGGGCCTATGAGACGCTGATTGAATTTTTGGATTCGTCGTTGCTTACCGATGAGG
>CAZGNH010000347.1:0-4917 GCA_964527025.1 uncultured Chthoniobacterales bacterium
GGAGGCGGCGGGGGGGGAGGCGGCTGGTGAGAACCGGCCTCACGGGATGTCTCCTTGCGGTGGCAATCACGGCGATTGCCATGGCGGGGTGTGCCAAGAGGCCGCTCGTGCGCGGATTTCTCGAACCCGGCGGAGTCATCTACCGCGAGGCCGAGCAGGAAGATTGGGGATCGCGCAGCACCCTCAAAGTGCGCGGCTTCGATTTCTGAACGCCGCACCCCCGTCGCGCCGGTCTGCTCTCGCGCGGCCTATCCTAATTACTTCACAAGTTCTCAGGAGTCGGAGGTCCCGGCCTTGGCGGGCTTCTTCTTGGCCGGGCGCACGACCACATAGGATCCCTTCGCGCCGGGCACCGGACCATCCACGAGAATGACCCCGTCCTCTTCACGGACTTGGAGAATCTGGAGGTTTTGGACCGTCACGCGTTCGTCGCCCATGTGGCCTGGCATGCCCATGTTTTTCCAGACGCGTCCGGGGGTTGACCGGTTGCCGATGGCCCCGTTGCGGCGGTGCATCATGGATCCATGGCTGGCGGGCTGGCCGTCAAAATTGTGGCGTTTGACGACCCCCTGGAACCCCTTGCCTTTCGATTGCCCGATCACGTCGACAAATTGACCCGGCTCGAAAACCGTCAGGGGCACGTCGCCGGTCTCCGGCGCCGGCACGCCCTCGCCGAGGCGGAATTCGCGCACGAATTTCTTCGGCGGGGATTCGGATTTCTTGAAGTGGCCGGTCATCGGGCGCGGCACACGCTGCGGTTTCTGGTCGTCGAACCCGACCTGTACCGCCGCGTATCCCTCCTTGTCGGTGCTTTTGACCTGCAGGATCCGGTTGCCTTTTGTTTCGATGACCGTGGCCGTTGTCGCGCGCCCAGAGGCGTCATAGACACGGGTCATGCCGATTTTTTTTCCGAGAAGTCCGAGGCTCATGGTGGTGGTCAGATTTTGATTGTGATATCAACGCCCGCGGGCAGGTTCAGCTTGCGCAGCTCGTCAACGGTCTTTGCGGTCGGTTCGACAATGTCGAGCATCCGCTTGTGCGTGCGGATCTCGAATTGGTCCATCGACTTTTTGTCCACGTGGGGCGACCGGTTGACGGTGAATTTCTCGATGCGGGTGGGCAGCGGGATGGGGCCGGTGACCTTTGATCCTGTGCGTTTGGCGGTTTCGACGATCTCGGCGGCCGAGGTGTCGAGGATGCGGTAATCGAATGCCTTGAGGCGGATTCGGATGCGTTGGCCTGCTTGTGTGGACATAAATCGGTAAAGAACGGTGGTGGCTTGATCCCTTGACCGGTTGGAAAAGGGACTCGGAGATTACCCTCTCCGCACGCCGGCGCAAGCGCAAATGGAAAAAATTTTTTATCGCCCGGTTTCGCGGGCTTTGCGGATGCGGTGGACATTGAGGGAGCACCCGTTGCCGTTGTCGAAGGGTTGGACGGTGGCGGTGATTTCGAGGACCGGGTGGCGGATGGATTCGGTGCCGAAGCGGCTGCAGGCGGAGGCGAAGAGGTTGCATTCGGCGATGCCCGTCGGGTCGCAGAGGGAGAGGAATTGCATGGGGCGTCCGTTGGTTTGGCGGTGGTGGCGTTCGGCGACGACCATTCCGGCGATGGTGACGCGTTGTCCGGCGCGGCCGGGGAGGGAGGAGACCGGGCAGTAGGTGTCCCAGGCGATGCGGGGGTGCATGTCGAGCGGGTGGCCGCTGGCCGTGAACCCGAGCAGCTCCTTTTCGTCCTGCAGGCGCGAGTCGGGATCCGGCCCGTAGGCCACCGGATCTTCGCGCACCCCCGCCCACCCGAAGAGGGCCGGATCTTCGCCGCCGCACATGAGATGCCGGGCTTCCCAGAACAGGGCACTGCGCGGCGAGGCGAACCCATCGAAGGCCCCCGCACGGATCATCGCCTCCAATTCGGGCTCCGAGGGACGCACCCGCCGGTAAAAATCCGCAAGCGACGCGAACGGAATTCCCGCGCGCCAGCGCCCGAGCATCCGTTCTCCAAGACCCTTGATCTGACTCAGGGGGATGCGGATTGCCGGGGAGGAGACTCCCACAGAGGCGGCCTCTTCGACCACGAAGGCGTCTCCCGGGCGGTTGACATCGGGCAGGAGGAATCCGATGCCGAGGTGGCGGCATTCGATTGAGTAGGTGAGGCGGTCATAAAACCCTTTGCCGTGGGTCAGGACGGCGGCCATGAATTCGGCGGGGTGGTGGCGCTTGAGCCACGCGGCCTGCCATGCCTCGATCCCGTAGGCCGTCGAATGCGCGCGACAAAAGGCGTAACCCTTGAACCCCATCACCAGATGCCAGACGCGTTCGATATCCCGTGCAGTCCGCCCGAGCGCGCGCGCCCCTTGCTCAAACTCTCTGAAAAATGCCTCCGCCTCCCCCGCGCGGTTTTTGACCAGCGCGCGGCGGATCCGGTCGGCGCGTCCGGCGGGCATGCCGGCAAATGTTTCGCAGATTTGCAGGATATGTTCCTCGTAGGCGACGACCCCGTATGTCGAGGCGAGGATGGGTTCGATGCACGGGTGGGCGTATGTGGCGGGTTCGAGCCCTTGGGCGCGGCGGGCGAAGGAGGCCTTGCGCATGGTGTTGGCGGCACCGGGCCGGATGACCGAGACGATGGCGATCAAATCGTCGATGGCGCGCACGCCGGCCATGCGGCAAAGCGAGATCATGGCCGGCGACTCGATGTGGTGGACGCCGCGCGCACCGCCGGAGGCGATCATGTCCCAGACCGCCGGGTCGTCGAACGTGTCGGGCGGGCGGACATCTCCATCACCCGTCCGGCTGCCGATTGCACGGAGGGTGTCACGCATGACCGCGAGCCCGCCCTGCGCGAGGATGTCCATTTTGACGAGACCGGCGGCCTCGACGGCTTCCATGTCGAAGTGGGTGGTGGGGCGGCCTGCGTTGCTGGCAAAGACCGGGCAGACCGTGTGGATCGGGCGGCGTGAGAGGACGACGCCGCACGGGTGCATTTTCGGGTGGCGTGGGAATCCGTCGAGCCGTTCCGCGAGGCGCAGAGCCGTTGCGTATGGGTCTTCTCCAAAATCGAGGCCGGCGCATGCGGGCGTGGTGGACGCCGCCCGCATGACCTTTGCCGCGGATGTGTGTGGGAGGTGTTCGGTATACCGGCGGATCTGGCGCTCGGAGACACCGAAGACCTTTGCGATATCGGCAAACGCCGAGCGACCCCGATACGTTGAAAACCCGCCGACGACCGCCGCCCGTTCGCCGTATTTGGCAAAAATGCGGTCCACGACATCGTCCTTGCGGTCATGGGGGAAGTCGATGTCGATATCCGGCAATTTGGCCAGTGCCATGCGCTCCCGGTTGAGGAAGCGCTTGAAGTAGAGGTGGTAGCGGATCGGGCAGACATCGGAAATCCCGAGGCAATGGCAGACGAGGCTGTCGGCGGCACTGCCACGCGTGATCCACGGGATGCCTGCGCGTCGGCAGTCTTCGAGAATGTCCCATACAACCAAAAAGTATTCCTCGTAGCCGACTTCGGCGATGATCCCGAGTTCCTCGAGCAGTTGGGGTTTGTGGCGTGCGGAGCGTGAGCCATACCGCGCGCGCAGGCCCTCGGTGGCGAGGCGGGCGAGGAACGCGCGGGGCGTCGAGCCGTCGGGCGGCACGTAGTGCGGGAAGTCAAGCGCTCCGAGTGGAATCCCGAACCCGCATTCCTCCCCGATCCGGTCGGCGAGGTGGGCGGCCTCCTGCGTGATCGCGTGCTCCCGGAAGTGAAATCCGTGTTTCGTGCCGCCGCCGGGTTTTCCGAGGAGGGTCAGCGTCCGGATGCTCTGCAGGATTTGAAACATCGGGCGTTCGGCGCGCGCGCCGTAGCGGACCTCGGGAAACGTTTCGGCGGGCACAAGGATGAGTCCTTCGGTTGATTCCGTCCCGCGGGGATCCGAAAGATGCCCGCAGAGGTTCCGGTAGCCGGTGGCGTCCCGCACATAGGCCAGCATGCGGCGGCCGGCGACCGTCACCTCCGCCGCGACCACCGGGCGGATGCCCGCCTCCTTCGCCGCCATGGCGAATTCCACCGCCCCGTGCAGGTTCGGGTCGGTGAGTGCCGCAACCCTGCACCCGCGCTCCGCGGCCAGACGTGCCGCCGCCTTCGGGGAGAGCAACGAATCCAGAAATGAGTATCCGCTCTTGAGATTGAGAGACAAGGCCGCCCTCCCGGAGGCCGCGGACCGGCGGGCGGGGTCCGCCACGCGCAGGGCCTCTTGGGCCCCACGCGTCCCCTCTTTCAAATAGAGGTCGTGTCCACGCAGGATGGCGGACGGCCCCATGTCTTCGCGGAGGCGGTCGATGGCTGCCGCGAGCGCGCGGCGGCGTCCGCGCGCGGCGCCATCGGCCGGCATGGAATCCCGCGTGGCGGACTCCCCGCGTGGTGTGCCCGGGCCGCCGCCCCACAGGTCGAGTGTGTCCTGGAAGGCACCGCCGTAGAGGTTGGAAAATTTTACTCCGGCGAGGCGGATGCTCACGCGGCGCTCCCATGCCTTCCGGACGAGACGGTCGATTGCCGGGTAGGCGTCCGCCTCGAGGTCTGTGGGTTCGGAAAAACTCTCCGAACGCCGCGCCTCGTCGAAGTCGTTGTATCGCAGGCGCACCTCGAGTGTCCGCGCGCAGACCCCGCGCGCGCGCAATTTGGCGAGCAGGCGGTCTGCCATTTGCCGCAGCTTCGCCCGCACAAACGCCGTGTCCGTCGTGTCGGACGCGAACGTCTCCTGCTCTCCGAGCGATTTCGCCGCCGGCGGGTCGGGAACCACCGGGCGCGGGTCGATCCCGAGCGCCATGTCCCGCAGGGTCACCGCCCCGGCTCCCGCAAACAACGCAAGCCGCGCGGGCGGAGTCAGCGCCACCTGTCCGATCCGTGCCAATCCCGCCCGCCGCAGCGTCT
>CAZGNH010000348.1:0-2416 GCA_964527025.1 uncultured Chthoniobacterales bacterium
GCCGAGACTGACCATGCCGATCCGGGCCGGGCGGGGATTCTGCATGGCGCCTCCGGTGCCTCAGGGGGCCGAAATCCGATTGCCGCGCCCGTCGACCAAGGCTGCGGTTTCCGCACCTGTCGTTCCGGCCGGGGAGCCGGTGTCGCGGGCGGGGGCGATGGGTGCCGGTTCCTCTCCGACCGCCCGGAACATTTCGATTTCACTTGGCATGGAGGGAGTCTTTGGTGGTGGCGGCGGGCCCCCCCGCGCCCCCCCCAGTGAGGCGCGGCCGCCCGCCACAAGTTCCGAGCTCCGGATGACCTCGATTTTGCGCCACATCACCCACCCCTGCCACAACCCCGTCGCAACAACCCCGAGCACCAGCACCCGCAACATGACCGCCCGGAACCCCCACTGCCGCCCAACGGGCTCCGACCCGACAAAACCCCCGGGAGAAACCGCCGGCGCGTTCCGGATATACTGGTAGCCCTCAATGCCAAATTCACCCGCCTCCGGAAGACGCTCCTCGATCAGGCCCTCGTCCAAATGCAAATACCGCGCGTAATCCCGCAGAAACATCCGCGCATACGCCGGCGGAAGCTGCGAAAGATCGTCCGCCTCGATTTCGCGCAATCGTGCCACCCGGATGCGCGTCCGATGCGCCGCCTCCTCGATCGGAATCCCGAGGGCCTCGCGGGCCGCCCGGAAAAGACTGCCCAGCGTCCCTCCAAGACCCTCCAGCGGCAGAAGATCCGGTCCGCCCGCGCTCATCGCGCCGCCTCCCGCATGCACTGCCTGTTCAAACCCATATACGCTTCTTTCCACCCTCCGGCAGGCTCCGGCAAGTCGAATCCACTCCCCAACGGGAACTTTTTCAAAACCGGCCCTTCTAATCCAAGCTCACCAGGATTTCGCGGTCGCGGTTTCCGTTGTTGGGTCCGACGATGCCGCGTTTTTCCATGATGTCGACGACACGCGCCGCGCGCGCGTAGCCGAGGCGCAGGCGCCGCTGGAACATCGAGGTCGAGGCCCGCCGCTCCTGCCTCATAATCTCCAAAAATTTGTCCACCAATTCCTCTTCCTCGTCGGTCACATCCTCCTCCGCGGACGGATCGCCCTGGAGCTTTTCGTGGATGGCCGGCTCGAATTGCGGCTCCGCCTGGCCGGCCACAAATTCGACCAGCCGGTGGATTTCCTCGTCGGTCACAAGCACCCCCTGCGCCCGCTGCAACTCGGAGGATCCCGGTGGCAAATACATCATGTCCCCCTGCCCGAGCAGTTTTTCGGCTCCCTTCTGGTCGAGGATGACCCGGCTGTCCAAGCCCGAGGCCACTTGGAAGGCGATGCGGGTGGGGATATTGGCTTTGATGACGCCGGTGACCACATCGGCGCGCGGGGTTTGCGTGGCGACGATCACATGGATGCCCGCGGCGCGCGCCATCTGGGTGATCCGCGCGATAGCCCCCTCGACATCCGCGGGTGCCGTCTGCATCAGGTCGGCCAGCTCATCGATGATCACCACGATGGTCGGCATGCGTTCGGGCACAATGATGTCGTCGTCGCGTGCGTTGCGCACCGGTTGCGGCTCCGCGGCGTTCCCTTCCCCCGTTGCGCCCTCCTCCTGCTCCAAGACCGCGCCCGGCTCATCCGGCGGCTCCTCTCCGGCCGGAGGCTCTTCTGCCGGTGCCTTCTGCGCCTTGGGGCGCGGGCGGTCATTGAAGCCCGTCACGTTGCGCACGCCCACCTTCGCAAAGATTTTGTAGCGCAGTTCCATTTCGTCCACCACCCACTTGAGTGCAAGAAGCACCTTTTTCGGGTCGGTCACGACGGGGGTCACGAGGTGGGGCAGCCGGTTGTAGGTCTGCATTTCGACCACCTTCGGGTCAATCATGATGAAGCGCAGCTCCTCGGGGGTGAACCGGAAAAGGAGGCTGGCGATGATGGCGTTGATGCAGACGCTTTTGCCGCTGCCGGTCGTGCCGGCCACAAGGCAGTGGGGCATTTTGGCGAGGTCGGCAATGATGGGCTTGCCATAGACATCCTTGCCAAGGGCAAGGGGCAGTTTGCCGCCCGCATGCAGCCAGTCGCCTGTCTCGAGCAATTCGCGCAAGGTGACTTTCACCTTGCGGGAGTTGGCAATTTCGATGCCAACCGTGTCCTTGCCGGGGATGGGAGCGAGGATGTTGATGCGGGCCGCGCGTGTGGCGCGCGCGATATCCCGTTCGAGGCTTGAGATGCGGTCGACCCGCACCCCGCGCACCGGCTTGACCTCGAAGCGCGTGATTGTGGGGCCGAAGGTGATGTCGCCGGGCGTGGCTTCGATGCCGAATTCGGCAAGCGTTGCCAAAATGGTGTTTTGCGTGGCCAGCAATTCGTCGTGGTCGGTCGGGGCGCGGTCACCGGCGTCGGGGGCGTCAAGCAAATCGAGCGGGGGGAG
>CAZGNH010000349.1:0-4228 GCA_964527025.1 uncultured Chthoniobacterales bacterium
TCTGTGAGGTCGTCTCTGTCCAGATCCCCGCGGGCGAGGCCCGTGCCGCCGATCCAGAGCTCGCCGGGAACCCCGACCGGTTGGGGTGATCCCGCGGCATTGACCACATCGAGGGTCATGTTGTGGATGGCCTTGCCGATGGTGACCGGGCCGGCTTCAAGGCGCTCGACGGCGCACCAAATGGTGGCCTCGGTCGGACCGTACATGTTCCAAAGCTCCCCACAAAAGGGCAGCAGACGGTTGACAAGGTCGCGCGGCACGGCCTCGCCCCCGATCAACCCCTTGAGCCGCGCACACCCCCTCCATCCGCTCTCGATCAGCATGCGCCACGTGAACGGGGTCGCCTGCAAAATCGTGACCCCATGGCGCTCGATCGCCGGCGCAATCCACAGCGCATCGCGCGCATTTTCGGCAGTGGCAAGGACGACGGACGCCCCGGTTGTCAGGGGCAGTAGCAGCTCGAGAATCGAGATATCGAAGGACGAGGTCGTCACGGCCAGCCAGACATCCCGGTCAGTGATCCCCGGCTGCACGGCCATCGAATCCAGAAAATTCATCAGGGCTTTGTGCCCGACTTCGACCCCCTTGGGCCTCCCGGTCGATCCCGAAGTGAACATCACATAGGCCGTGTCTTCGGGAGCGGGCGGGGCGGGCGGGAGCCGGTCTGCAGTCATTTTCGAGGGATCGAAATGCACGCGCGTCCCGCCCCACCATTCGAGGGCGCTGTCTCCGGTATCGTCAACAACCACGATTTGGATGCCGGCTTCGTCGAGGAGTTGCTTGAGTCTTGCGCGTGGCAGCGAGGGGTCGAGGGGAACGTAGGCCGACCGGCAGGCCATTGCGGCGAGGATTCCTGCGGGGAGGGCTGCTGTGCGCGCGGTGCAAAGACCCACGCGGCTGCCGCGGCCCGCGCCGCGGGCCCCGAGGCCGCGCGCAAGGCCAGCGACGGCCTCGAACAGCGCGCCATACGTCCAGCGTTCCTTCCCGACAACCAGCGCATCCCTGCCGGGCTGCAGGCGGCATGCCGCCTCGAAACGTTCGGGAATGGACAACGGGTCGCCACGCAGTGGCTCGGCCGCCGCGCCGATCTCCACAAGCGCCACCTTATCGAGACGCGTCTCCCAGCCCGCGCACATCGCCCCCAACATCCGCCCAAAGGCATCAAGCCAGCCGGAAACCGTCCCTTCATCAAAGAGCCCGGTCTGGAACTCGCACCCGCACTCAAATTGGTCTTCACCCTGCACGATGTTCAAAAACAGCTCAAAATTGACCGACAGCTTCGGGTTGCCCTTTGCCCGGAATGCCAGACCCGGGAAGGCAACGTGGTCGAGTCCCGCACGGTCAATGTTGAACATGACCTGCACGAGCGGCAGTCTCGATGGAGTCCGCGGTGGACGCAGCTTCTCGAGCACCGCACCGAGGGTTGTGGACTGGTGCTCCATGGCACGCATGACCTCGCGTGCGGTTGTGTCCACCAACTCCCCGAGTGACATGCCGCCGCGCACCGACAAACGAACCGGCAGGAAATTCAAGCAGTGACCGACCAGCGCGTCGGCTCCGGCGGCGGCCTGGCCCGCGGCCGGGACGCCGATGACGATGTCTTCCTGGCCCGTGAGGCGGTGGAGGAGGCCCGCGAAGCCGGCAAGGGCGACCGAGAAGAGGGTTGTGTGACGTCCGGCGGCGGATTCTTTGAGCGCGGTGAACGCGTGCCCGGCGATCAACCGCGTGGTTTCGGCTCCGGCATGCCCGCGGACCGCGCCCCGCGGTCGGTCGGTCGGAAGCTCGATGGGTGGTGGCAGGGGGCTGTGGCGTCCGACCCAGAAGTCCGTGTCGCGTTCGGCGGTGTGACGGTTCTGATTCCTTGCGTAGTCGGCGAAGGAAACAGGCGGGGGCAGCATGGGAATGCGGTTGTCGATGAAGGCCGCATAAGCCTGCGCCATTTCCGGGATGATGGTGCCGAAAGACCAACCGTCACAGACCAGGTGGTGTGCTGTAAGAAGCAGGGAGTGGCGGTCCGGCGTGTGTTTGACGAGCGCCGCGCGGATGAGGGGTCCTGTTTCAAGGTCGAAAGGCAGGGATGTTTCGCGTGACCGCAGGCGGTCCCATTCGGCGCGTGCGCGGTCTTCTGACAGTGAGGTCAAATCGTGAACGGGGAGATCCATGTGGATGCCGCCCGGGGGGATGTCGGCAAAGACCTGCTCCCATGTTTCCATCCGGAAGCGGCTGCGCAGGGCCGCGTGACGTTCGACGACATGCCCGAGGGCCCGCCGCAGGGCCTCCACATCGAGCGGGCCGTCAAATTCAAGAATCTCCGCTTCGTTGTAGGCCGGGTTGGCCCCGGGATCGACCCGGCACGCGGAAAGCAGCTCCCTCTGGGCGTCCGTCACCGACTCGCAATCCGCGCGCGGAAAAAGCTCCGTCCGCGCGTCCGCGGTGCCCGCCCCATCGAGGAACCCGGCCTGCTGCATGTCCGCGACGCTCTCGCGGAACGCCTCCACGATGCGGTCCAAGTCGTCATCGTCGTGGGCAAGGGTCAATTGGAGCGGGCGCCCTTCCCACCAGTGAATCCCCCGCGCCCGCAGCAGAAACCACAACAAACTCACAAACTCCGGATCCGCCCCGTGATCGAGCCACGCCCACGTCGCAAAACTCGAAAACCGCAGCGGCGCTCCCGCCGCCGCGAAGTCCGCATTCAAGGCGCGCACCAACCGCGCCGTGCGCTCCGCCATCCGGATCTGCATGGCCGGACCCCCGCGCTTCAGCTCCCCAAGCACCGCCTGCATCGCTGCCAGTGCCAGCGGATGGCGCACAAAGGTCCCCGCAAAAAAGGTCATGCCGGTCTCCGGCCGCGAGTCGTCCCCGTAGGTCCAGTTCCCCCCATCGAGGGCGTCCATGAACCGCGCGCTCCCGGCCAGCACGCCCACCGGAATGCCGCCCCCGACCACCTTGCCGTAAGTCGCCAGATCCGCGCGCACACCAAAATACGCCTGCGCCCCGCCCGGATGGCACCGGAAACCCGTCACCACCTCGTCAAAGACAAGCGCGCACCCGCCCTCGTCGCAAACCCCCCGCAGCTCTTTCAAAAACGCCGCGGGCTGCAGGCACGGGTTGCGCCCCTGGACGGGTTCAACAATGACGGCGGCAATCCGTGCGGCGTGGGAGCGGAGGATTGCGAGCGAGTTCCGGTCCCCGTATTCGAGGACGAGCATGTTTTCGATGCTGGCATGGGGGATGCCCGGGGTGGCGGCGACGGGCTCGTAAGCGCCGCCGGACCATGACCCGCGGGCGAGCACCTCGTCGAACATCCCGTGGTAATCGCCGCGGAAGGTCACAATCCAGTCCCTGCCGGTGACCGTGCGCGCAAGACGCATCGCCGCCATCACCGCTTCGGAACCTGTGTTGCAAAACGTGACGCGGTCCATACCGGTGAAGTCGGCCACCCCGCGCGCCACCTCTCCCCCCAGCGGATGCTGCGGGCCGATCTCGATGCCACGCTCGAGCTGCTCCCGGAGTGCCCGCACCAAAAAGTCCGGCGAGTGGCCGAAAAAATACACGCCGAAGCCCATGGTCACATCCACGTATTGGTTGCCGTCAATGTCCCACACCTTCGATCCCTTCGACCGTTCAACCACGATCGGGTACACCATTTCTTTCCAGAGCGGGTGGAAACCCGCCACCGCGCGCGGGTCGGCAAACACGGGCCGGTTCCCGGCGGCAAACCGCTTCGACCCACCCGTGCGGGCCACGTAAGCGGCAATCCATGCATCAAGCGCTGACTGTTTCGGCGGATCCAGCCGGCCGCGCATGGCCCGCCCAACCGGCTTGAATGGCCCGAACCGCCCGCCCTCGCCGGATGCGCCGGGCGCAGATCCCTCCGGCCACCGGACACGGGAAATCGCCGCCGCCGCACGGCCGCCGTCCTCCTGCCGGAGGGGCGCTTCGATCCGCACCGGGCGATTGGCTTCGAGGTGGTCGCCAAGCCGCGCGGGGGAATTCAGGTCATTGAGGAGCTGGCGAAAGCTGACCTCGACCCCGAAGGTGTCCCTCACCGCCAGCGCGGCCTGGGTCAGAAACAGCGAATCGAGTCCGTATTCGGTGAATGTGCGCGCCGGGTCGTCGAGTGTGAAGCCGGAGAGTTTTTCGAGCAGTGTGCGGAGGGCGGGGCGCGGGTCGGCGGCGGGCTGGGTTATGGGGGCCGCGGGCTCGGGGCCGGTGTGTTTGGCGGGGG
>CAZGNH010000350.1:0-2672 GCA_964527025.1 uncultured Chthoniobacterales bacterium
GCAGGCCTCGATCCACGTCTTCCCCTCGGAACTCGAAGGCAGCGCCAAATGCACCTACGAGGCCGCCGCCTGCGGCCTGCCCCAAATCACCACCCGCGAAGCAGGCGATGTCGTCGTTGACGGCATCAATGGGTGGATCATTCCGGCCCGCGACCCGGCGGCGGTCGTCGCGGCGCTGCGGGCGGCCCATGCAAACCCGGACATGATGCGCCGCATGGGCGCGGCCGGGCGCGGGCGTGTGCTTGCCAATTTCACATGGGATCATTTCCGCGCGCGTCTCCTCGAGGCCTACCGGGCGGCACTGGCTTCGTCCGCCGGCTGTGTGACGGAAACGTAACTTGTCGTTCCGGGGGAGCAGGTTTTCACTTGCCCCATGGGTGTGCCGGAGTCCTCGGTGGAAGTTCTGGGCGGCAGGTATGCCGTCGAGCGCAGGCTCGGGCAGGGCGGGGTCGGCGAGGTCTGGTTGGCACTGGACACCCAGCTCAACCGGTGGGTGGCCGTCAAACGCCTACACACCGACACCCTCGAATCCGCCCGCCGCGCGGAACTCGCCCTGCAGGAGGCCCAGAGCCTCGCCGCCCTCCAGCACCCGAATGTGGTGACCGTCCACGACGTGCTCTCCTCAACGGACGGAGTCTGTGTCGTCATGGAGTTCGTGCAGGGAAACACACTCGACACCATCGCCGGCTCCGCACCGCTGACTTTCAAAGATTTCCTGCGCGTTGCGCGCCAGACACTCGACGGCCTCGGTGCCGCCCACCGCCTCGGGATGATCCACCGGGACATCAAACCCGCCAACGTGATGGTCGCAGGGATTTCCGAAGGGGACTTTCAGGTGAAAATTTTGGACTTCGGTCTGGCGAAGGTTCTCTCCGAACCTTCGCTCCAGACGGTTGATCACAGCGGCAGCCTGCTGGGCTCCATCCATACGATGGCGCCCGAGCAGCTCGAACACCGCGCGCTGGATCAGCGCACGGATTTGTATTCGTTGGGGTGCACGCTGTATTTCGCCCTGACCGGAAGGAACCCCTTCGAGGGAGACACGGTCGCGGCGGTGATCACCTCCCACCTCCAAAACCGCTTCACACCGCTCGCCCCCCTGCGCCCGGACCTCCCCGTGGCCGTTTGCGCATGGGTCGAACGCCTCTTTGCCAATGCCATGGACGACCGCCCGGCCTCGGCCGCCGCTGCCGCCGCCGAACTTGCGGATCTCACCGCCGCCCCAAAACCGGTCCCGGCGCGGGGAAGCAAACCCGTGTTTGTGGACCGCCCCCCCGCACCGAAGCCCGCACGGTCCGGCATCCCCGTTCCGGCGTTGGTCGCCGCGGGGATTGCGGTTTTTGTTGCGCTGGTCGGCGGGATTGCCGTCCTTGGCGGCGGCAGGGGAGGGGAAGCAAATCCGCAAGCCGACCAAGCCGCACCCGCTCCGCCCCTGCCTGCGGCACCCGCGGCGGCGGATGTTTCCCCCGACGACCGTGCGCGCCTCCTTGCGCATCTGGGCAAACCGGTGGTGGTGCGCGGAACCATCGGGCGTTTCGGCGAAAACAAATCCGCAACCATCCGTTTTCTCAATTTCAAGGACTCGGTCCGTGGGGATCTGGCCCTTGTCTTTTTTGTGCGTCCCGACGAGCAGGAATTCACCCCCGCCCGCCTGCGATCCCTTATCGGGCGGCAGGTGACCGTCCGCGGCACGGTCTCCGAATACAACGGAGCACCCCAAATCGAAATTTCCTCGATGAGCCAGATCGCAGAGGAATAACCCCATCGGGGCACTCACCGACCGTGAGCTTGCTCCAGGATCGCACGGGGCGCCCGGTTCGGCACTCTCCCGATTTCCTATCAGCTGGAACCGCCCGGTGCAGCCGACCAAAGGGAAACAGACTGTCCTTTTGGACAGCCCGCAAGGGCAAGCGAAGCGCAGTCAAACCCGCATGCCGGGTGGTGTGGGACCCGTGACTGACTAACCCTCAGTCACGGGGACCCGATTCTGCCTTTCGTTTGCTTAGATCGACAAGCCGCTCGCAGCGTGTTGCTTCTGCGACGCGATCACCGTTGCAGCGATCTTCCGCACGTCGTAATCGTGCTCTGCGGCAATCGCTTCCTTGATCCGCCAGACCTCTTCAAGAACCGGATCGGAAGTCTGGGGGTGTTTGGCGGTAGTAGTCATATCATCCATTCTCCAAGAACTCCTCGGGTGTGCAAATCACAGGGACATCGTATCCCAGCCCGCTGAGCGTCTCCCGAATCCGTCGTTGATTGTGCGGGTTGGCAATCTGTCGGCAGTTCCATGTCAGAAGATAGTCCATCCCGTGGACCGCCGCACATGAAATATGCAGGGCATCGTCAGCTCCTGTCGGGCAGTCTGGACAATATCCCTAGCTCTCCGGGCCGCATGGTAGCTCGGAATCGTCGTCTCGATAATACAGATTCTGGCATAGGTTGCCGAGTGCCTCAATTACTTGGCAGAACGCCCCCGATGACCTATCCCTACTTGCTTCTGGCGTGGCTCCTGCCCGCGAAACGGGATCAGCAGGAGGCATGACAGAAGTGCCGCAGGCATAGGGATTAGGGCCGAATGGCGCTAAGTTAAGGGTGGTTTTGGATGCTGCCCCTACAGGGCAGATACTTCTTCCGACCAAGACCCAGGGCGGCGCTGGCGCTTGCCCTGGGCT
>CAZGNH010000351.1:0-3839 GCA_964527025.1 uncultured Chthoniobacterales bacterium
GGCCGGCATGGGCTACGCCGTGCTCACGACCCGACATCATGACGGCTTCGCGCTCTGGCCCACAAACACCGGCGATTTCCATGCGGGCAATCTCGGGCCGAAGCGCGACCTGGTCGGCCCCTTCGTCGATGCGTTCCGCAAAGCGGGGTTGCGCGTGGGATTCTATTTCTCGCCGGCGGACTGGTATCATCCCGACTACCCCGGACCTTTCTTTCGTGACTGGCCGGGAACGGGCGACTGGAAGAGCGAGGGGGCGAGGCACCGGTTCATCGCTTGTTACCGCGAGCAACTCCGGGAGCTGATGACCCACTACGGAAAAATCGATTACCTCTGGTTCGACGGCTGCATTCCCGAGAACCTGCAAAGCACGGAGGCCAACGAGGAAATGCTCCGCCTCCAGCCGCATTTGCTCACCAACGAGCGCAATGGGGCCCCGTGGCATGTGAAGGTGAGCGAGCAGGCCATCAAGCCCGCCGCTCCGGGAGTCGCATGGGAAGCCTGCATGACCCTCAACGACAACTGGGCCTACCATGGCGGCGACAAAGGTTGGAAAAGCCCGCGGCAAGTGGTGCAAATGCTGACAGAAACGGCCTCCAAAGCAGGCAACCTGCTGCTCAATGTGGGGCCGAAGGCCGATGGCACCATCCCCGGCGAATCGGCCGCGATCCTGCGCGAGGCGGGAGACTGGCTGCGGCGCAACGGGGAGGCAATTTGTGCATCCACCCGCTCGCCGTTCACCTGGAGCAATTGGGGGAGGGTCACCACGCACGGCAACAAGGTTTACTTGCATGTCTGGAACAGCCCGGGAACCGAACTCTGTTTTGCGGAGATGAAGAACCGCGTGCTTTGCGCCCGTTTCCTCGATGGCGGCGGCAATGTTGCCTGTGAGCAAAGGGGAGAACGACTATTTCTGCGGGGATTGCCCTGCCCTCTGCCCGACCCCATCGCCACCACGATCGTCCTGGAAGTCGAGGGCGAGCCCGAGCCGCTCACGCCGCAAACCTCGTTCTGGATTCCCGGAGAACCCGCCACCTGATTTATGAGCACGACAACACAAACGAACCCCACATCCGCCGCCCCGCGCCGTCTCGGCCGCCTCCTCGTCAATCACCTCGGCTTCCAATGCCAAGGCCGCAAAGAAGTCATCGTTATCGGGGCGCAGGACGGAATCTTCGAGCTGCAGGACATGGCGCTGAACCGTCCGGCGGGAATGGGCGAGCCGGAGAATTTCCAAGCGGTGCTGACCGGGACCTTCCGCGTGGTGGAATCGCCGCTCGGCACCTATTCGGTGGGGGATTTTTCCTCATGGACGATGCCGGGCATCTACCGCGTGGTGCTGCCGCAGAGCGGCGAGCACTCCTACCAGTTCGCCATCACCGACGGGGCGTTCGGCTGGCTGCCAGGGACGTTCCTGCGTTTCATCCACAACTGGCGCTCCGGGCCCTTCGAGAACTGCTGGCGGGGACCGGTCAACCTCGACGACGCGCGCCGCAGCGACAACGGGAAGGTGGTGGATGCCGTCGGGGGCTGGAACGACGCCGGCGACACGCGCAAATGGATGGTCCATTCCAACCTGCCCGCACTGGCCTTGATGGATGCCCACGAACGCCTGCTCTGGGACTACGCGGAATGGGAGAAGACGGAGGAAGGCTGGTCGCCTTGGCTGCTCGAAGCGCGCTGGGGTATCGAGTTCATCCTCAAAATGCAGGATCCCGCCACGGGCATGTTTTACGAGGACGTGGGCGGCGGCGGGAATTCCCGCAAGCGCCCGGGCATGTCGTGGTGGTATGAGAACCATTCGGGGTGCTATGCCGACAACGCCGACAACCGTTTCACCGACAACGAGCCGGACAGCGGGGACGAGCGGGTGCTGCGCGTGCAATACAATCCCATCGTCCAGTTTACCTCGGTGGCTATTCTGGCTCAGGCGGCGCGAACCTTCGGCTCGCTCGATCCTGCCGCCGCCCGGGGGTATGCCGAAGCTGCGGGGAGGGGATGGGCGCTGGGATTGGATCCAGACCCAATTTTCCACGAATCCCCCGGGATCAACTTTGCGGGTTGGACGTCGGTGCGGAGTTGGCGAGCCTTGGCGGCTCTCGAGTTGCACCGCTGCGGCAGTCTCCCGTGGGATGAAGTCGCGCTGGCGGCCGATGATCTGCTCGAGAATTTCGACCCGCAGCTCGGGTTCTGGGTCAACGAGGCCGGCGGCACGGAACCCTACCGGGGCATCCTGCATTCGGCGCAACCGCTCATCGCGCTGGCGCAGATCGTCCGGACTGCGGACGATGAAACGTGGCGCTCCAGAGTGAGCGGCGTGCTGCGCCAATGCTTGGACCGCTATGTCTTCCCGCTGGCGGCGCTAACGCCGTTCGGCCTGATGCCCTTCGGGGTTTTCCGCCACGATACCACCGAAGGCGATCTCTACCGCCCGTGGAAAGACGGCTTGCGCTACCGGTTCTTCATGCCGGAACATCATCCCGAGCGCATCAACCACGGGCTGGGAGGACATTGGATGAGCTGGGCCCATGCGCTGGCGTCGGTTGGTCAAGTTCTCGATGAGCCCAATTGTGCGGAGCTAGCCTGGCGACAACTGCACTGGCTCATCGGATGCAACCCCCACAACGCCAGCGTGATCAGCGGCGTGGGCTACAACAACCCGATGCCGCACAGCCGTCTTTTGGGGACTTACCCGGGCGGTTTCTGCACGGGCTTCATCGGCACAGCGGATGACCGGCCATCTCTCGATCAAGACGCCGACGCGCAGTGGAACACCACGGAATACTGGATGACACCCCTGAGCAACGCCCTCATGGCACTGAGTCTCCTGAATCCGAAGGGCGCTCTGGCTTCTCGGAAACTCGGGCGCAGGGATCGGATTGGAAACCACCAGATGGATGCAGATTGACGGATAATCACTCACCCATTGCGCTGGAATGCCGGAACCGAAGGCCAACGGCCCGGGGAAGGCGCACCTCCATCCCTTCCCCATGCCCCCGTCTGCAGCGATGAAAAAAAAACTGCTCCCAATGAAAAATATGTTGACACCACCGATTATTGGCATTATTTTTATCTTTTTCGTCAGTTTTTTAACTCTTCTTTTTCTTTTTCATCCTAAAGCACAAAAAATGCCAACTCCCCCCCCTTTTCCCTCACGGAAAATCTCTTGGAAATCCCCCCAATCATGAATCGCCGCTTTTTCTTCCACCCGTCCTTCGTGACCGCGCGTCTTCTGACCGCTCGTCGTGCTTTGACTCCGAGGATGCGCCCCCTCGCTCATCCCTCCCTGCCTGTGATTCCTTTTCGCCCGCGCCTCCTCCTGCTCCTCCTCGTCGCAGGGATGCTCGGATGGTCCGTTTCATCCTCGGAAGCGCAGAATTGGATGGACTCTGTGACGAACCGGGACTTTGCGCTCGATCTCAAGGCAACCCCATCGACCACCAGTCCGCACATCACGCTCTCCTGGGTGCATACCACGGCCATGGAGGGTTGGCCGCTGCTTTCGCAGGACGTGTATCGCCGCCCCAAGGGAGCGACCACCTGGACGCTGCAGGCGACCCTCAATCCGGCGGACACCACCTGGGCCGACCAGACCGCGGAGGTCGGCGTCGAATACGAATACTGGCTGAAGCTGAATCACGTGGAAAATCCGGAAGATGAAGATGCCCCCTATTACCCTTATCCCCGCGTGATCCCCTACCTTATGGCCGGCGTCGATGTGCCGCCGATCGAACAACGCGGCACCGTGCTCCTCGTCGTCGACAACACCATGACCACGCCGCTCGGCCCGGAGATCGCCCTTCTCATCGAAGACCTGAACGGAGACGGCTGGAAGGTGCAGA
>CAZGNH010000352.1:0-2176 GCA_964527025.1 uncultured Chthoniobacterales bacterium
TGCTCCTTCATTTTGTTGAATTCCTGCAGGATGAGCTGGCGGTCGATGAGGTCCTTGAGGGCGGCGAGCCGCAATTGATTGAGGCGCTCGGTGAGTTCCTCGCCGCGGTGGACTTCGCGCAGGGCGCGCTCGCGCGCGCCGACCAGTTCGCGGACCTGGGAGATCGTGATGACGTCCTGATTGACGATGGCGGAAATGCCATCGACGACCGTGGCCTGCTGCGCGTGCAGGGCGGTGGCGGCAAAGGCCATCAGGCAGGCCGTCAACGTGGCTGCGGATTTATTCATTCTCGAGGCTGTCAATCATGGTTCGGACCTCGGTCAACCTAGAGACGGGGTCGGGCAGCGTCAAGCGGGGAAAGCGGCCGGCGTGCTGGATGAGTCCCGCGCGGCGGGAGAGGAGGAGTTTGGCGTCCTTGGTTTCGACCGCTGTAAGACGCTTGGCGGCGGCGGCGATGCCGATCCCGGCAAGGGCGAGGGCATTTTCGACCGGGCGGGGCAGGGGTCCGAAGCGGTCGCGCCACCGGGTGCGGAGGCTTTCGAGATCCTCATGCGATGCGGCTTCGGCAAGGTGCCGGTGGCAGGCGATGCGGATTTTGGCATCCGGGATATAGGATGCCGGGAGGAAGGCGGGGGCTTTGTCGCCGGCAGCGGCGGCGTGGAGGGATTCTTCGGTGACGACAAAATCCAGGTGCACGGGGCATTCGGCGCGGGTGAAGCGCGCGTTGTTGGCGAGGGTATCGACCGCGCGGCGCAGCAGCCGGCAATACAGGTCGAAACCCACTGCAAGGATGTGGCCGCTCTGGGCCGTGCCGAGCATGTTGCCGGCCCCGCGCAGTTCGAGGTCCCGCATGGCCACCTTGAAGCCCGACCCCAGTTCGGAATACTGCTTGATGGCCGACACCCGGCGCCGCGCTTCGCCCATCAGGTCGCGGGGCAACATCAAATACGCATAGGCCTTGCGGCCCGCGCGCCCGACCCTGCCGCGCAATTGATACAGGTCGGCCATGCCGAAGAGATCCGCGCGGTCGATGATGATCGTGTTGGCATTCGGGATATCGAGCCCGCTTTCGATGATGGTCGTCGAAACCAACACGTCGGTCCGGCGGTCCACGAAGGCCTCCATCACAGACTCGAGGGTATCCGCATCCATCTGCCCGTGGCCGACGGCAATGCGTGCCGCGGGGCACAGGTGGCGGACGCGCTGTGCCAGCCGCTCGATGGTGCGCACGCGGTTGTGCAGCACATACACCTGCCCGCCGCGTTCGAGTTCGCGGAGGATGGCATCGCGCATCACGCGCTCGTCGTAGGCACAAACGACGGTTTCGACGGGCTGGCGGTTGGGTGGCGGCGTTTCGATGAGCGACATGTCGCGGGCGCCGGTGAGGGCCATGTAGAGTGTGCGGGGGATGGGGGTCGCCGAGAGGGTGAGCACATCGATCTGGCGGAAGCGCTCCTTGAGGAGATCCTTCTGGCGGACTCCGAACCGCTGCTCCTCGTCCACAACCACCAGCCCGATATTCCGGAACCCGACATCCGGGGAGACCAGCCGGTGCGTGCCCACAACCACATCCACACTGCCATCCCCAAGCCCGCGCACAACCCGCCTCTGCGCGGCAGGCGTCCGGAACCGGGTCAGCAGCTCGATGACGACCGGGAATTCGCTCATGCGTTCCCTGAGTGTCTGGAAGTGTTGTCGTGCGAGGACCGTTGTCGGCGCGAGGAAGGCAACCTGTTTGCCGTCCATGACGGCTTTGAAGACGGCACGGACGGCCACTTCGGTTTTCCCGAATCCGACATCGCCGCAGACGAGGCGGTCCATGGGTTTGGGGAGTTCCATGTCGCGTTTGGTTTCGGCGATGGCGCGGATTTGGTCGGGGGTTTCCGCGTACGGGAAGGTGGCTTCGAATTCGACCTGCCAGTGGGTGTCGGGGGCGAAGGCGTGGCCTTCGAGGCTCTCGCGTTCGGCCTGGACGCGCAGGATGCGCGCGGCGTAGTCGAAGACCGAGGCAACGGCCTTGTCTTTGGCCTTCTGCCACCGGTTGCCGCCCAGTTCGGAGAGGGAGGGGCGTGCGCGCCCGAGTCCCGCGTAGCGCGAGACCTCCCATGCCTGCGAGATGGGCACATAGAGGCGTGAATCGCCGGCAAAGGCAATGGCAAGCACTTCCCCGCCGGTT
>CAZGNH010000353.1:0-3935 GCA_964527025.1 uncultured Chthoniobacterales bacterium
TGGATTTCAGGATGCCGGGGCAGAGGACGGCGATGGCCTGCCGGTTGGCGGACAGGGCGGCGATCCGGAGTCTGCCACCGGCGCTTCCGAGCCAGTCGATCGCGGCACGGGCGGCCGCGGCATGGGCCGCCGGCATGGCGGTGGTGAAGATGAAGCTGCGGCAGGTATTGATGAGGAAATCCACGAGGGTGCGGTGTCCGGCGATGTAGCCGCCGGCGACACCCGTCGCCTTGCCGAGGGTCCCCATGTGGATGTCCACCCGCCCGTTCAACCCGAGGGAGTGTGCCAAACCGGCACCGTCCTCCCCGATAACCCCTGTCCCATGCGCTTCATCAAGCAGGAGCCACGCCCCGTGCCGGTCCTTGAGGTCCACAATCTCCCGCAGGGGAGCAAGGTCGCCGTCCATGCTGAAGACCGATTCGGTGACCACAAGCACCTTGGCCGCGGGGTGTTTTTGCCGCGCCCATTGGAGGTGGGATTCGAGACGGCCGGCGTCGTTGTGGGCAAAGATGCGCATCGTCGCACCGCTCAGGCGCGCGCCGTCGACAAGACAGGCGTGCGCCAGCTTGTCGAGGATGACGACATCGCCGCGTCCGACCAGGGCTGGGATGACGCCGAGGGCGGTGGTGAGGCCGCTGTTGAAAGCGAGCGCCGCGGGAAGCCGCTTGAAGGCCGCCAGGGACTCCTCCAGAGCGACGTGCGGCGACTGTGTGCCGGAGATCAGACGCGAGGCCCCCGCCCCCGCCCCGAAGTCGCGTGCCGCCCGGCAAAGCTCCTCGACAAGGAACGGCTCCATCGCAAGCCCCAGATAGTCGTTGGAGGCAAAATTCACGACCTCACTCCCGTCGCACCGGATGTGCGCCCCCTGCCCGGAGGTGATGACCCGCAGACTGCGCCGCAGGTGCGCGGCCTCGAGGCGCGCCAACTCCCCGCCCAAATGCCCCACAAAAGAAAACGTGCTCATGGTTCGTGGCACCCAAGGTCCGCGCCTTGCACGACATAACGGGCGGACACAACCACGCTGTGGAAGACTCCGGCACGCCGGCTCAGCAAAAAAACATGCGACACGACATTTTTTGAACATCCCCGGGGGGGCGATGTCAAATGCTGCGATGAAACCCAATCTCTTTCTTGCCGCCGCCGCATCCATCCTTCTCGCCGCCGCCGGTTCCGCCCACGCCGAATCCGCCGACAGCCTCGAATCCATCCTCCAGTCCGCCAAAACCGCAAACAAACCGGTCGTGCTCGAGTTCACCGGCTCCGACTGGTGCCCTCCCTGCAAAATGATGCAGGCCGAAGTCTTCTCCAAAGACGCATTCAAAACGTTTGCCGACGATCAGGTCGTCTTCGTGAAGCTGGATTTTCCAAGGCAGAGGGCACAAACCGACGACGTGAAGGCGCGCAACCGGGCCCTGGCCGAGCAATTCGAAATCGAGGGGTTCCCAACCCTGCTTGTGCTCTCGCCCGAAGGCACCGAACTGGCCCGCCAGGTGGGCTTCCTGCGCGGGGGTCCGGAGGCTGTGATCGGGTGGATCAAGGAATCCGCCAAGCTATAATTTTTTCATGGGGGTGAGCCGGCTTGGGGCCGCGGAGGACGCGGTCCCGGCCGGCTCTTCTTTTTTGAGGCGCGCGGTCGAGAGGTTGGGCGGGCCCGCTTTCGGGATTTCCTTGAGGGCCTCGATCCGGACCTTTGCGATGCCGCGGTCGTAGGTGCCGAGTTGTTTGGCGGCGGCGGTGGTCAGGTCGATGATGCGTCCGCGGATGAAGGGGCCCCGGTTGTTGATGCGGACGACCACCTGCTTGCCGGTTTTGAGGTCGGTGACGCGGACGCGGGTGTTGAAGGGGAGTTTTTTGTGGGCGGCGGTCATGTCGCCGGCGCGGTAGCGTTCGCCGTTGGCGGTGAGCCGCCCGATCCACCGCCCGCCATACCACGAGGCGATGCCCTCTTCGACAAACCACGGCTTGGTGGAGTAAATCGAGGGCCCGGCCGACGCGGTGGCCGGACCGGGTGCCATGGATTCCAGCCACGCGCATCCGGGCAGGAGGGCGGACGCAAGGGCAACGAGGCACGCGGTTGGGAACCGGAAGGTCATGACTGAGCGGGCGGCCGGGCGTCGTCGGGCGGGGCCTCGAAGGCTTTGATCCGGCCGGCCAGTTCCGGGGGGAGGTGGGCGGTGACGACGGCGGTGTTTCCCTGGTAGGAGATATCGAGCACATGACCTGTGCGGTGGATTTCAGCCAGCAGTGAGGATTCCGAGACGGGCACGAAGAGCTGGGATTTCATGCGCCACGAGCCAAGGCGCAACTCGAGCTCGGAGAGCAGCGACTCGATCCCCTCGCCGGTCCGCGCCGAGATCGCAACACTGCCCTCGAAACGGTCAAGGTGCGCACGAACCAACTCTCCGCGCTCCACCGCATCGATTTTGTTGAACACAAGCACCGTCTGCTTGCCCCCGGCTTCCAGTTCGGCGACCGTCGCCTCCACCGCCGCCATCTGGTCCGCGGACTGCGGGTGGCTCAGATCCACCACATGCACGAGCAGATCGGCCAACCGGACCTCCTCGAGGGTCGCCTTGAATGACTCGATGACCGTGTGGGGCAGCTTGCGGATGAATCCGACCGTGTCCGTGAGGAGAAGTTTCTGGCGGTTGGGGAGAACCACCTGGCGGGTGGTGGGGTCGAGGGTTGCAAAGAGCTTGTCTTCGGCGGGCACGCCGGCGCCGGTGAGGCGGTTGAGAAGGGAGGATTTGCCGGCGTTGGTGTATCCGACCAGAGCCGCCACGGGCCAATTCCTGCGCAGGCGCCCTTCGCGCTGGACCGTGCGGTTTTTCCTGACGGCGTGCAGGTCGCGTTCGAGGCGCGCGATGCGTTCCTGCACGCGGCGGCGGTCCACTTCGAGCTGGGTCTCGCCGGGGCCGCGTGTGCCGATCCCGCCCGTCTGGCGCGAGAGGTGGGTCCACATGCGGGTGAGGCGGGGGAGGAGATACTGGAGCTGGGCAAGCTCGATTTGAAGGCGTCCCTCGCGGCTGCGCGCCCTGCGCGCGAAAATGTCCAGAATGAGCTGCGTGCGGTCGAGAACCTTCCGGCTGGTCAGCTTCTCGAGGTTGCGCCCCTGCGCCGGTGAAAGCTCGTCGTCAAAAATCAGCGACGTCGCCGATTTTTCACCGCACTGCCTTGCCACTTCCTCCGCCTTCCCCTTGCCGATATAATACGGAGCGGTGGGCTTCTCCAGACGCTGCACAACCACATCCACAACCCTCGCCCCCGCCGAAGCCGCCAATTGCCCCAGCTCGGCAAGCGAGTCATTCACATCCCAGCGGCTCACCTTTTCAGTCTCAAGCCCGACAAGAATGGTGTTCTCCGTCGTCGAGGGGCGGGTCTCTGTCATCACAAATCGCGGATGGCCGCGAGGGCTTCCCGAAGGGAAACTTCGGCCGGACGGGTGGTGCTGAGGGTCACTTCCACAAGATTAGTTTGATTGCGGAACCAGGTCAATTGCCTTTTGGCGTAGCGGGTGGTGGCGGCGGTCATGCGCGCCCGGACCGTGTCGCAGGTGAGTGTTCCTTCGGGGAGGGAGCGGATGTCGGCGAGGCCGATTGCGCGCGAGGCCGTCGGGCCGGGAGGGGGGAGGCCGCGCACCTCGGCAACGACACCCCGCAAAAACATGGCATCGACCGTCGCGGCTATCCGGCCCGCCAGATCGGCGCGCGATCGCACAAGCAAAATCCCCCGCATGGGCGGCGGACGGGCGATGCGCGAGGCGGCCAAGGGACGCCCGGTCTGGAGCACAATTTCAAGAGCCCGGCGGACCCGGCGCGGATTGCAGGTGTCGATCAGCCCGGGAGCCGCCGGATCGGCCCGTGCAAGGTGTTTGAGAGCCGCTTCGTCGGTGAGAGCGGCCACCCGGGCGCGCAGTCGCGGATCGGGTGGCGGCG
>CAZGNH010000354.1:0-6059 GCA_964527025.1 uncultured Chthoniobacterales bacterium
GCTGGTGCTGGCGGTGTGTTGCGCGGGAGCGGCGGCATCCTTCCTGCTTGACGCTCCGGTTCGCGAGGCGGTTGTCGCGGGTCAGGGGAAAAAGTGGAAAAAGGGGGGTGAGGCGCAATTGCACGGATGGGTGCGCCGTGTGGGCGACTGGCCGTGGTTGATGGCGGGCGGGGCGGCCGGTTTTGTGCTGGCGTGGCGTCTCGGACGTGGAAAGTGGATGCGGATCATGGCTGCGGCGATGATTGCTTCGACTGCTGCGGGCGCCATCGCCAACATGTCGCGCCTCACGACCGGGCGGACACGCCCGCGGGCGGGGTCGGACATCGCGCAGGGCTTTTATGGTCCGTGGCACGAGGGCCGGCTTCTGGTCGGCAACTCGAAATATAATTCGTTTCCCTCGGGGCATACGGCGACGGCCTTCGGGTTTGCGTGGCCGGTTGTGTTTGGCAGCCGGCTTTTCGGGCCTGTTGCGCTGGCCGGGGCGCTTGTGATTGTCTGGTCGAGCATTGCCCTCGGGGCGCATCATCCTTCGGACATTGTTGTGTCGGTCCTTGTGTCCCTTGGGGTTGCATGGGTTGTGTGGCGGTGGGTGAATGTGCGGGGGCCGGCTGCCGGTGCGTGGATTCTCGGGCGGCTGCGGCTTTTGCGCCGGGGCAGGCCGTGACGGCCGCGTGGCTTGCCTCACTGCCCGGATCGCGGGCGGCCGCGTGGGGATTTGTTTTCCTTGTCGTGGCGCTCTGTGCGGTTGCGAACCTCCCATGGCATCTGGACAACTACGACCAGGCCAAGCAGGCGTTTGTTTCCTACGAAATCGCCCATGGAGGCGACGCGTTTTTCCAGCACACCCCGCGTGGCAAGGTTGCCACCAAGCCGCCTCTGGCCGGGTGGCTGTCCCTGCCGGTCCTTTGGCTGACGGGATCCTGGGATCTTGCGTGGCGGTTGCCGGGGTTTCTGGGCGCGATGACCCTCATGGTTCTTCTCATGCGCGAGGGGGCGCGCATCCTGCCCGAAGGCGGCGCAACCCTCGCCGCCTGCGCGTTCGGCCTGAACCTCCTGACCCCGCGCCTTGCGACCCTCGTGCGCACCGACATGCTTTTGACCCTCTGGATTTCCGTCTGCGGTTTGCTCATCCTGCGGGTGGTGGCGCGGGGCGGGCCATGGACCCGCAGCGGGCGGTGGATGTTTTTCGCGGCGATGGTTGCGGCGCTGTTCACCAAGGGGCCGATCCTCTACGTGTTTTTGCTCCCCGGCATGGCGGCCTTTGCCTTGTTGGGGCCGCGTTCGTTGCGCGGGTTGGTCTGGAGCGGGTGGTGGACGTGGGGCGTGCCGCTGGCGTTGTTTCTGGCATGGGCGGGGACGGGTCTGCTGATCCGCCCCGACTTTTACCAGGAGGTGGTCGTCGAAGAGCTCTTCAGCCGCTTCGACCAATCGATCAAAGCCCACGAGCGGCAGCAACCGTTCTGGTTCTACATCCCGCACCTCATCCACAAATTTCTCCCATGGAGCCTGCTCGTGATCGCCCTGCCCGCTGTCTCCCGCAATGTGCGCAACGCCCTGCGCGCGCGCCCCGACATTCTCTGGCTTGCCTGCTGGGCTCTCGGCGGCCTGCTTCTCATGACCCTTGTTCCCTCGAAACGCGTGGACCGCATATACCCGGTCCTTCCGCCCCTCTGTCTTCTGCTGGTGGGGATGGTTTCGGCCTGCCGGTGCGGGACACGTGTCCGTGCATGGTGCGGGGCGGCGATGATCGCCGCGGCTCTCTTTGCGGGGATCTATTTTGCCGGCATTGTCTGGATGGGATTCCGCGATGGCAACGACGCGCTGGTTCGTTTCGGACGGAGCGCCTCGAGGCTCGTTGCGGCATCCGGTGGCGGGCGTCTCGATATCGTCGCCGGCAAAGACGAGGGCCTGGTGATCTACGCCGGAGGCATGCACTTCACACACCCCCACCGGGCCGCCAGACACTGGGAGGAGGGCATCTCCCGCGCCCTCATCATTCCCGTGCGCCGCATCGAATCTTCCGACCGGCTGCCGGACCTCCCGGAACCGGCCCTCGCGTCACCGGCAACACCTTCCGGAGAACGCTATCTCCTTTTCTTGAAGGAACCCCGCTGAGACGCGACCGCGCGGTGGCATGCGGCAGCGGTCAAACCGCCGGTCACTGGCCCGGCGATTCAATTCCCGCGACGGTTCGCAGGATGCGGTCCCTTTCGGCGGCATCGCGCACCTCGAGAACAACCGGTGAAGCACCAAGTTCCGCAACCTGCCAGAGGTCGCCCTCCGGAACCCGATCCCACCGGATCGTCAAGGGAAACGTTCCGGTATCGCCCGCTCCGGGTTGCCCCTCCGGACCCCAGACAATCTCGCCATCGGAAGCCGCATCGCCGGGAGCATCCATCATCGACTCGAGGAAAAACATGCCCGGTGCGGAAAAGACATACGTTCCGGGTTTGCGGATTTCGAGGACGCATTGTGCGCTGAGCGAGGAGCCGGGACGTTCGATCGAGAGGACCTGCAGGGAGAAGGCATCGCGGTAGAGGAAGGCATTGCTCCCGAAGGCGGGAATGGCGACGAAGGCCAGGATGAGGAGACCTCCGGCAGCCGGGGGAAGGATCGCACGGGTGAGGGCGTGCGCCGCGTCGCGGCGAAGATACGCCCACCCCAGACCCAACACATAGAACACCACCGAAACCGGAAGATAACCGGTCAGTTCCTCGCGGAATGCCGGATCGGGATAAACCAACAAACACAAACCCGCCATCACCACAACAAGCAACACCGGCAACACATCCGCCCCGGCCGCCCGCCACGGCGCCATCTTCCAAAACGCCCCCACGGCCAAAATCTTGACCAACCCGAACGCAAAGGCCGCCCACCAATAGCCCAGCGCCCACATCAGGGCCCCCGGGGCGCCTTCCGGTGCCGCCAACGGCCACGCGAGCAAATACAGAATGACAAGACCTGCAATCCAGGCGCCCACGCCCACGGCAAGAAGATGGAGAGTTTTCATTTCAGGGGAGGAGGATGAGTTTGTGCGGCAGTCTATGGGGGCGCGGCGCCCATGGAAAGCCTGAATATAAAAATGCACAAAGCCTGCCCGGATTGGAAACGCAGGGGTTCAAACCGGGGTTTGCCCACCCAACACAAGGCCGGCAGGCGGGCGCGCTACTTGATGCCGGCGCGGGGGGCCTTGGGCGCCTTGGCGCTTGCCTGAATGCCCTGGACTTCCTTGGGCCAGAGTTCAAGTTCGAGGTGGTTGACGACGCCCTTTCTGCCCAGCACGGTCGGGACGCTGAGGCAGACGCCGCGGATCCCGTAGGTGCCGTTCAGGAGGCTCGAGACGGGCAGGATGCGCCTGCGATCGAGTGCAATGCAGTCGATCACCTCGCGGATCGCGACACCCACGGCCCACCCGGCACCGCCCTTGCGCGAGATCACCTCCGCCCCGCTCTTTTGTGTGCGCGAGAAAATCTGGGACTGGAAGGTGGGGGTGACCCCCGGGAACTTGAGCAGCGGGAATCCGTCGACGGTGGCCGAGGACCAGACGGGCACCATCGTGTCGCCGTGCTCGCCCAGAATCATTGCGCGCACCTGCGTCGCCGGCAGCCCGAGGTCGGCTGCGATCAATGAACAAAAACGCGAGGTATCGAGCGCGGTCCCGAGCCCGATCACCTGCCCGGGCGGCAACCCGGTCCGCTCGACTGCAAGTTGGGTCAAAATATCCACCGGGTTGGACACGACAAAGACGATGGCTTCTTTCTTGAGGCCCGTCTCCTTGAGGCTGTCGAGGATTCCGAGAAAGAGGGACACGTTGCGGTTGATGAGGTCCAGGCGCGACTCGTCGGGTTTGCGGCGCAGGCCGGCTGTGATGCAGACGATGTCGGCATCGGCGCAATCCGCGTAGGTTCCGACCGTGATTTTTTGGTCGGCGCAAAAGGCGGCCCCGTGCACGAGATCGAGGGCCTCGCCCTCGGCGGTCGCCTGGTTGGCGTCCAGAATGAGAATTTCTCTGACGATTCCGGAGCATTGCAGGGCGAAGGCGGCGCAGCTTCCGACGCGGCCTCCGCCGCCGATGATTGCAGTTTTCATGGTTGTTTGGTTTGGGTGTGGGCTGGGAGCGGGGAGGGGATCCCCGCCGGTATTATTTGTTGAGATTGGCCAAAATTTCGTCGGTGAGTTTTTGGACGAGGGTTTCGAGGCCGGGGTCGGCGGCGGGTGTTGCCGGGGCATTTGGGGTGACGGGGTTCCATGGTGTGACGGGCGAGGAGCACCCGTGGCTGCCGCACATTTGGGCCCATGGATCCACCTCGCAGAGCTCGGCGGGCTTGAGGCCGTAGCGGTCGTCGGGCAATCCCATCTTCTGCTTGATCTCGAGCAAATCGCCCATCTTCTCGCACGGAATCGAAGAGCCGCCGGGAATTGACTGGGCAAGGATGACCGTGCGGCAATAGGCGTCGGTGATTTCCATTTTGAAGTAGGCGTCTTCGACGGATTTTCCCCATGTGATGACCCCGTGGTTGCCCATGATGATTGCCTGGTGTTGCGGGGCCAGCGGGGTGATGGATGCGGCCATTTCGGGCGATCCGGGCGTTTTGTATTCGGCCATGGCGACGGTGCCGACAAAGACCTCGAGCTCGGGAATGAGGCGCGGGGGCGGCTGCATGCCTTTGATTGCGAATGCGCCCGCGTGGCACGGGTGGGCGTGGCAGACCGAGACGGCTTCGGAGGTGGCGTGGTAGATGGCCAGATGGGTGGTGATTTCGCTCGAGCGCTTCCATGAGCCGGCGACCTGGTTGCCCTTGCCGTCGACCATGCACAGCATGTCTGGGGTCAGAAACCCCTTGCTGACGCCTGTCGGCGTGCACAGGAACCGGTCGGCGCCCAACCGCGCCGAGATATTGCCACCGTTGCCATCGCAATATTCCCGCATCCAAATGCGCCGGCCAATCTCGCAGATCTCGTCCTTGAGGCGCCGCGCCTCGGGCGAATCAAACAGCCGCACGTCGTCCAGCGCCGCCGCGCCCGCCGAAGCCGGAGCCGCCGCAACCGAGGGCGCGCCACCCGCGTCAAAGACCACCTTCACGCCCGCTCCGGAGAAAATATCTTTTGCTCCGGGCGTGAGTCTGACCTCGCGGTTGTAACGGAATTCTTTTGCGCCGGTTTTCAGGAATTGTTCGGCGTCGGGTTGTGCGAAGAGTTTCATAGGTCAGGGTTTGTGTTCAATGGAGTCAAGGAGGGCCGCGCAGTAGGCGTCCACAGGGGTGGGTTTTGGAAACGGGCAGGCCGCCTCGCGGCCTTCGCTGATGGCGATCAACTGGCCGGGGCCGGCGCCCAGTTCGTCGTAAACCACGATGGCCGGACTGAATTTTGATTCGCCTTGCAGGGTCTCGCGCCGCCACGGCAGCGCCAGCATGAGGCGCTCCCCGCGGAATTGCGGCGCGCGCACAGAGAGGGTCACCCTGCCGACAACAGTCCCGATTCTCATACGGCGGGACTCCCTTCCGGATCAATGATCCCTGCGACCGTCCACCGGGCTGGACTGAGCTCGTCGCCGACCATCACGCGCGCCTCGGCCCCGTCACTGGAAACAAGCACCCTCTGGCCAAGCGCAGCACCCAGATTGTCGAGCACCAACTGCGGCGCGACATCCCGAGCCTCTGGCTCGGCCACCAGCATCCGGAATCCCTCAAGACTCGCGTGCTTGACCGTCGAGGTCGCGTAACCGGTGATTCTTGCCGTGCGCATGTCTCAGAACAAATTCAGGTTCTCGACCATCACACACCGGCGCGACCGTGTGAAGGTCATCGGCGTCGTGACGCCCTCTCCCGTCGGTGTCGCGACACTGAAGCTCAGGAACCCTTCGCCCCCCAGCCCGAGGCCCGTCATGCACGGGCCGTTTTTGATGAAAAGCGTCGTGTCCACGACCTGCGCCATCTTCGTGAGCGCGTCGATGTTGCGCGAGTGCATGATGGCGGTGTGCTTGTAGCCGTGCTCGGCTTCGAGCGCCCGCGCGATCGCCTCGTCGGTGTCCCGCACACGCACAACCGGAAGGAAGGGCA
>CAZGNH010000355.1:0-5785 GCA_964527025.1 uncultured Chthoniobacterales bacterium
CCCGACCAACAGTGTGTAAAACCTCAATCGGCATTGGTTTTATCGGCCTCAAACGATGATTTGCCGGATGTTGACCCAAACGAAAGAAACCGCTGCCCGGGTTGCCCCGATATTTCCGGGGCGCTAAACCAGGTCGGGAATGCGGGTTTCTTCATACCCCCGGATGAGCTCTCCGGCGACATCGAGGAGCGAGGCAAGCGGGTGGGCATCGTCCTCCCCGATCCGGTCCACGATGGCGTCCACCAAGGCAACCAACTCCCGGTAATCGGCATCTGTGCGCGGGGCGTGAAGAATGCCGGAAATGGGCATCCATGCCGCTTCGATCTCTTCAAGCTGTGCTGCGCTCATAATGTTTTCCAATCTCCCCGATCATATTCACTATGGGTCAGGACATGGCGAATGTAAACCTTGGATCGGTTGTAGTGAATCGCAGCGACAAGGCGGCACTTGTTGCCGCCCAGATTGAACACGGTGAATTTCTCCACCTTGTCAGCATGCGGGAACACCGCGCGGACCTCCGCAATGTCGGAAAATTGATGCCGGTGCATCTCGGAAAACCAATGCACCAATGCCGCACGACACCCGGGATGCAGGGCCGCAAATTCATTCAACCTTTTCCGGGTGATTACGTGCATGGGCAGGACCGTGACACCCGTGAGGGGACCGGACGCCACTTTGCGATTTATCACCGGACCCATCCGGGGGCAACACGGAATCCTTGCCGGTAAGTTGCGCGAGCACTGTATCCACACGGACCGCATTGTCCGTGCCTCGTGGGCGGGGCTCAAACGCACCCCGGCATCTCTGCAGCTATGCCATGTTTCTGTTTATAGGTGCCTTGCGCCGAGTTTTTGCCCGTGGGCAGTGAGGGGATCGAACCCCCGACCAACAGTGTGTAAAACTGCCGCTCTACCGCTGAGCTAACTGCCCTGCCAAGGCGCGTCTTCCTCCTAGCACACCACAGGGCCGCCACACAAACCCAAAAAGGCCTGTGAGCTTCCGGCTGCCTGAAATTCAAGGGGTGCTTTGCGTGTGCGCCGGCATCCTCTGTCGGCAGGGCGCGGGTCGGAATGACCCCGCCGACTTTTTCGCAGGGGGGGATTTCACACTTGACGAAATCGGGGCCGTGGGAATTTTTTTCGGGGAGGCATGATTGAGGTCCGTGATTTGAGCAAGATATTCGGGAGCAAGCGCGCGGTGGATGGGATATCCTTTTCTGTGCGCAAGGGGGAGGTGCTGGGATTTTTGGGTCCGAACGGGGCGGGGAAATCGACGGCGATGCGGATGGTGACGGGGTTTTTGCCATTGACGGGCGGGACGGTGCGTATTGACGGGATTGATCCGGCGGCCGATCCGGTGGCGGCCAAGGAGCGCATCGGGTATCTGCCCGAGAATGCGCCCTCGTATGGCGACATGGACGTCGAGGGGTTTTTGACGTTTATGGCGCGGCTGCGGGGTCTGCGCGGCGAGGCGGTTGATGCGGCGGTCGATGCGGTCGTGGCCACATGTTTCCTTGCGCCGGTGCGCCTGCAGAGCATCGAAACCCTCTCGAAGGGATACCGCCACAGGGTCTGCCTCGCCCAGGCCATCATCCACGATCCCGAAATCCTCATCCTCGATGAACCCACCGACGGCCTCGACCCGAACCAAAAACACGAGGTCCGCTCGCTGATCCGCCGGATGGGCCAATCGAAGGCGATTTTGTTTTCGACCCACATTCTCGAGGAGGTCGATGCGGTGTGCACGCGGGCGGTGATTTTGGATCGCGGGAAGATTGTGGCGGAGGGGACACCGGAGGATCTCAAGGGGCGCTCGAAGATGGCGGGGCGGATCGAGGTGCGTTTTGCCGGGGAGTGTGAACCTGTCGGTGCGCTGCAGGGTCTGGAGGGGGTGGCGGGGGTTGAGCCGTTGGGAGGCGGTGTGCTGGGAATTTTGCCCGACGTGTCGGCGGTGCCGCGATCGGTGGCGCGGGCGGTGGCGGCGCTTGCCGCGCGCGAGGGGTGGCCGCTTGAAGAGCTCCGGATCCGGGAGGGGCGCCTCGACGAGGTGTTCCGCGCAATCACAACGGGGGACGACGCCCGATGAGGGCCGCCTGGATCATCGCCCGGCGCGAGCTGGCGGGGTTTTTCACCTCGCCCATCGCGTATGTGTTCATCGTTATTTTCCTCCTGCTGGCCGGGTTTTTCACCTTCATGGTCGGGGGGCTTCTGCCGCGGGGCGAGGCGAGTCTGGCGGTGTTTTTCTTTTGGCTGCCGTGGTTGTATTTGTTCCTTGTGCCGGCGGTTGGGATGCGGATGTGGTCGGAGGAGAGGCGCATGGGGACGATCGAGCTTTTGCTGACTCTGCCGTTGGCTCCATGGCAGGCGATCGTCGGGAAGTTTCTGGCGTTCTGGCTCGTGATTGCCGCCGCCCTTGCTCTCACCTTCCCGTTTGTCATCACCCTCAATTACCTCGGCGATCCGGATAATGGCGTCATTGCCGCCGGTTACCTCGGCAGCCTCCTGCTGGCCGGCGCCTACCTCGCCGTCACGTCTCTGACCTCGGCACTCACCCGCAACCAGGTCATCAGCTTTATCCTGGCGCTGACCGCCTGCCTGTTTCTGGTGTTGTCCGGCTGGCCTCCGGTGACCGGGTTGCTGCGGACGTGGGCGCCGGGTGCGGTGGTGGATTTTGTGGCGGCGTTGAGTGTGATGACCCATTTTGAGGCGGTGCAGCGCGGTGTGTTGGACACGCGGGACGTGGTGTATTTCGGGTCGGTGATCGTGTTCGGGCTGGTGGCGACGGGGGTTGTTTTGAACGTGCGGAGGGGGGGCTGAGGCGATGCGGATTGGGAGAGTGGTTTTTCAGTCGTTGGGGGGATTGGTGGCGCTGGTGGCGTTGTTGGTGGCGGTGAATCTGGTGGCGGGGGTTTTCCGGGCCCGGATGGATCTCACCCAGGAGCGCGCATTCACCCTTTCGGAGGGAACACGCCGCATTCTCTCGCAGTTGCCGGCACCCGTGCAGGTGCGCCTCTACGCCGGATCCGCCGACAACACGATGCCCCCGTTTCTCAAAAATTATGCCGCGCAGGTCGAAGATCTTCTCGAGGAGATGAGCCAGGTCTCGGGCGGCAGGCTCGAGGTCCGCCGGCTTGACCCGAAGCCCGATTCCGACGCGGAGGAATCGGCGCGCATGGACGGAATCGAGCCGCACCCGCTGCCCAACGGGGACTTCCTGACCCTCGGGTTTTCGGCAACGATGCTCGACACCAAGGTCGCGCTGCCCTTTCTGCCGCCGGACCGCGAGCGGCTTCTCGAATACGACATCGCCCGCGCCATCGCGCAGGTCTCCCGCGCGTCGAAACCGGCCGTGGGGGTCATGTCGGCGTTGCCTGCGATGGGGCAGCCGATGGCGGCGCTCATGACCGGAGGCCAGGGGCCGAAGCCCTGGGTTTTGATCGAGGAGCTGCAGCGCGATTTCGATGTGCGGGAAGTGGCTCTTGCCGCCCGCGCGATTCCCTCCGACCTCGAGACGCTTGTGGTCATCCACCCGAAGGACATCACGCCGGAGACCGAATACGCCATCGACCAGTTCCTGATGCGCGGCGGACGGCTTGTTGTTTTCCTTGATCCCTTCTGCATCTTTGACGGGGGCTTCGATCCGGTGCCGCAGGGCACCCGCTCGAACCTCCCGACACTCCTGCCCGCATGGGGCCTCGCCTTCGACGACCAACAGGTCGTCGCCGATCTTGACCTCGAGGGCCGCACCCGCGAGGGCCGCGCCCCGGGCCTCCTCGACCTCGACCCGACCGCTCTCAACCGCGACGACATTCTCACCGCCGACATCGACAGCATCCTCATGGCATTCGCGGGCGGCTTCTCCGGCCAACCGCCCGCAGGCATCCGGCACGAGGTGCTCGTCCACTCGTCGAAAAATTCGCAGCTTGTCGATCCGGTTGCCGCCCGCATGGCACCCGAACAGATCATCCGCAATTTCCAGCCATCCGGGAAGGAGGTGCCGCTTGCGATGCGCCTCTCCGGGGCGTTTGCGAGCGCCTTTCCCGGCGGACCCCCCGATGGGGCGGAAGGAGGGCACCTTGCCGCCCCCACGGCCGATTCGACCGTGGTGCTCGTGGGGGATGCCGACATGCTGCAGGATCCCCTCACGGTGACCGAGGTGCGGGGCCTGTTTCCGGGCGGCCGGATGCTTGTCCCCACAAACGGCAACCTCTCCTTCGCCCAAGCCGCCGTCGAACAGGTCAGTGGCGGAGCCGAACTCATCGCCGTCCGCGGACGCGCCTCGCGCAACCGCCCCTTCACCCTTGTGCGTACGATGCAGGCCGCGGCCGAGCAGCGGTTCCAGACCACCATCCTCGAACTCGAAGCCAGTCTCGAGGAAACCCGCGCGCGCCTTGCACAACTGCAGCAAAACAAGGAGGAGGGCCAGCGGTTCATTCTCACGCCGGAGCAGCAGCGGGAGATCGAGGCGTTCCGGGCCAGGGAGGCCGGAGTACGCGCCAAGTTGAGGGACACCCGGCGCGAACTCCGCGCCGAAATCGATGCCCTCGAAAACCGGCTCAAGTGGCTGAATATCGCCGCCGTCCCCGCAGTCGTCATCCTTGCCGGAATCGCCGTCGGGATTTGGAGAAAGGGGAGGGTCCGGGCGCGATGAAGAAGACGGCTCTCCTGCTTTTGGTCGCGGCGGCGGCGGTCGTGGTGGCGGTTTGGATTGCGCGCCCCTCCGCACCGCGTTCCGGCGCCGATCGGGTGCTCGAGGGATTCCGTCCCGAGCAGGTTGTCGGGATCCGGATCGAGGGTGCGGACAGCGTGGTGACCCTGCGCCTTGGCGAAGGCGGGTGGGAAGTGGCCGACCGGGAGGGATACCCCGCCGACCACGACCGCGCGCTGGATTTGGTGCGCAAGGCGTGGGAACTGCGTCCCGTGCAGGAAATGCGGCTTGCTCCGGAGCAGCGCGCCCGCCTGCGGCTCCTGCCCCCGGGAACCCCAAACGCCGCCCCGCAGCATACAGCCACATCCATCACCTTTTTGGACCGTGAGGGAACCCCCACCGCGACCCTGCTCCTCGGCAAACGCCAAACACGGAATGCGGACACGCCCGGCATGCCCGGCATGGCCGTCGGACGTTTCGTAACCACCGACAGCCAATCCGCCGCCCTCGTCACAGAGACCTTCGACGATGCCGCCCCCTCCCCGAAACAGTGGATCAACCGGTCCTTCCCCCCCATCGAAGACCCCGTCTCAATCACACGCCGCAGCAAACAGGGTAACTGGCAACTCAGCCTCCAAAAAGACGACTCATGGGCCCTCGATGGCTCACCCTCACCCCCCGACCAAGCCAGAATCGACGCCATGACCCGTGCATGGCGGAATCCGTCCTTCGACGACGTGATCCCAGCCCACTCGCAGGAAGCCTCCGCCTTCCAGCCCGTCGAATCCATCACGATCGCAACCCGCAGCGGACTCACCCACATACTCGAACTAGGGACCCCCGGGGATACGACAACCCCCGTCCGCCTCCAATTTTCCGCGGCTGCGCCCGACAAAGACACCACGGAAGGCCCCGCCGCCGCGGCATCCCTCACCCGGCGGTTCGGAGAAACCCTCTACCTTGTTCCCAATTCCCTCGCCGACCTCCTCGTGCGCGGACGCGATTCCCTCATGCCCGACCCCGCCGAACCCGCGGAGTGATACCACCTCTTTGAGAAAACTGGATCTTTTGGCGCAGGGATTTTGGTGCAGGGCGAGGCGGAAGACCGAGCGCTACCCAAGCGGTAACGTGAGGGATG
>CAZGNH010000356.1:0-1928 GCA_964527025.1 uncultured Chthoniobacterales bacterium
TTGCGGCACCTACGTGCTCCTCACCCATGCCCTCTCGACGGTCAATGTCACCAAGGGGTCGGAAAAGCCCGCAAGCGCCTTTTTCATCATCCTCTGCGAAGGCGCCGTCTGCGCCCTCGTCCAGGAACAGGACAAATGGCTCGAGCTGCGCTCGCGCACCGACGTCTTCGACCCGCCGGATTGCACCCCGGCCCTCGACCTCGTCTCCCCGTTCCAAGCCCGCATCCCCGCCGACATGCCGGTCGTCGTCGCCGCCGACACCGCCTACCCGGACCTCGCCGCGGCGGTTTCCCAGACCTTCGAAGGCCACGAGGTGCGCGATCTCTCGGAGCCCGATCTCCTCTGGAAACTCATCCTCGCAAACTGACCATGGTCATTCCGAAACACATCGTTGACGACTTCAAGACGAACCGGAAGGACATCACCCCTCCGCTTCCGTATATCCTGCGCCTCGTCCCGCTCTGTTTCTACCTCTCGATCGTCGCCGCCGTCGTCCTGTGTTCGGTCTTCCTTCTGCAAATCGCCGTCGCCACCGACAATATCCAAAAGGACACACGCGCCACGGAATCCATCCTCGCCGAAGCCAAACAAACCGACGAACAACGCGGCAAACTCGAAGCCCGCATCATCCAAGCCACGGATCTGCAGGCATGGGCCGAGGGCTCACTGCCCGTCCAACCGCTTGCGGTCTCCGCCGCGCGCAGCATCGAAAGCGGCTCGATGCTTTCGGATTTGCGCATTGACCGGGATTCCGGCGCGCCCTCGAGCATCCGGTTCGGCATGCGGGTCGCCGCGACATCCCCCGACCAAATCGAACGCACCACCACCGCGCTCACCGACCAAGCCTACCGCGTGGTCCAGCCTCAGCGCACACTCTCCGAGGGCCAGATTGACTTTCGCGCCACCCTCGTAAGCCCTTCCGGCCGCGCGGCCGATTCCCCGGCCCCCGATTCGCCATGAACCAAAAACACCTCGCCTTGATCCTTGTCGGCATTTGCGCGCTGGCGATCGTGCAGGGAATCCTCTGGCTGCAGGGGGAAACGGTCAAAATCACCAAAAAGGCGGAGACCGCCCGCCACGAACTCGAGTCCCAGCGGGAAATGGCGGAAATCGGCCTGCTTCGCTACCGGAGTCTCCAAAACAGCTCGGGGGATCTCATGAAATTCCTCTCGGCATGGGAAGCAGTGCTCGCGGAGGTGCCGACACGCGACAGCGCCGAGGCCCAATTCATCACACGGATCCGCGATGCCAACCTTGCAACCATCTCCCAACGCTTCGATACCGTCCCGGTCAAGGGTGGATCAAGTATTCCGGAGGCCCTGCGCGCCCATGTCATCTTCGAGGACAATTTTGTCCGTCTTCTCAACTGGCTTGGAACCATGGAGCGGGAGATGCCGGGGCTGCGTGTCAGCTCGCTGCGCATTTCGCGGGGCACCCGCCCGGAGGATATCCGCATGGAGGCCAGCCTCGACCAACCCATTTTCAAAAAGTGAAAGTCTCTGCATCCATGGGTGTTGTTTTGAGTGCCGCGGCCATGGCTCTCGCGCAGGCGCAGGATCTTTTTGTTCCCTCGGGCAGGGCGCTCCCCATGCCGCAGGATCGCCGCACGATTGTTGTCGGGCAGGATGAGCGCAACCCGTTCGGGCGCATCGAGACACGTGCGCCCGCGCCGGATCTCGGGCTTGCCCAGCCGGAATCGGAAGAATCCCGACTCCGCGCCAATATCCTCCGCATGCCGGTCCAGGGCCTCTCGATCTCGGCCGCCCGCCCGTCGGTGGTCCTCGGCCCCATGGCTCTCACCAAAGGCGACGAGCTGCCCCCGCTCTTCCCCAACCAACTCGAACGCATCATCCTCAAAGACGTCGCCCCCGGCAAACTCACCTTCGCCTTCGTCGAACGCGACGGCTCGACCGACCTGCGCGCGTTCT
>CAZGNH010000357.1:0-2351 GCA_964527025.1 uncultured Chthoniobacterales bacterium
GGCGGCCGAGATCATCCGCGCACGGGGCATCGTCAACGAAATCTACGTGGACGACCGGATCAAGGACTATGTGGTGAACATTGTGCGGGCGACGCGCGATCCGGGCGCCTACAAGCTCAGGCTTGACGGGATGATCCGGTATGGAGCCAGCCCGCGCGCGACGATTTACCTGACGCTTGCGGCGAAGGCCAATGCGTTCATTGCGGGGCGCGGATATGTGACTCCACAGGACATCAAGACGATCGGAATGGATGTCCTGCGCCACCGGATCGGGGTCAGCTACGAGGCGGAGGCCGAGGATGTGACCAGCGAATCCATCGTCGAGACAATCTTTGCGGGCCTGCCGGTGCCCTGAGGCCGGGTGCCCCGGCGCGGGCGTTTGACGGAAGAGACCGATCATACGATGAGAGATCCCAAAGACATTCTGAAGAAAATCCGGCGCCTCGAATTGCGGACGCGGCGTCTGGTGAATTCGTCCTTTGCCGGGCAATACCACAGCGTCTTCAAAGGGCAGGGGATGAACTTCGAGGAGGTGCGCGAATACACACCCGGAGACGAGATCCGGTCCATTGACTGGAACGTGACGGCCCGGATGAACACGCCCTATGTGAAAAAGTTCACCGAGGAGCGCGAGATGACGGTCATGCTCGTGGTCGATGCAAGCGCCTCGGGCGAATACGGCAGCGTCGAACTGAGCAAACGCGAAATCGCCGCCGAGGTCGCCGCCATCCTCGCCTTCAGTGCCATCTTCAACAACGACAAGGTCGGCCTCCTCCTTTTCACCGACCGCACCGAACTCTTCATCCCGCCCAAAAAGGGCCGGCAGCACATCCTGCGGCTCATCCGCGAAATGCTCTACTTCGAGCCGCAGGGGCGCGGCACCGACCTTGCCGGCGCACTCGACCACCTCAACCGCATGCTGCCCCGCCGCGCGGTCGTCTTTTTGATTTCCGACTTCATCGCACCGGACTTCACGCGCCCGCTGGCCGCAACCAGCCGACGGCACGACCTCGTGGCCGTTCCGGTGCTGGATCCCGGCGAGGAGTCGCTGCCCGATGTCGGGCGCATTGTCCTCGAGGATGCCGAGTCGGGCGAAATGATCGAGATCAACACCTCGCGCAGGCAGGTGCGCGCCGCCTGCGCGGAGGCCGCCGCCCGCAGGCGCAAGGATCTGACCAAACTCTTCGCCGCACGGCGGATTGACAGCGTCCCGATCCACACCGACGAGGACTACATCCCGGCCTTGAAAACCTTTTTCGACCGTCGCGAAAGGAGGATTGCGGCATGATGCCCGAGGCTCCGACTCCCGCCCCGATCCACGACATCACAGGGCCGTGGGATCTGGCGCAGGTACCGCTGCCGGCGGTGGTCGCAGGTGCGGCGGCCCTGTTGCTGCTGGCATTGCTGGGCGTGTGGTTATTTTACGGGCGGCGGCGGGCCGTGCGGCTCACACCGCGCGAGAAGGCTCTGCAGGCACTTGGCACCCTGCGCGGTATGGAGGCCACCCCCTACGAATTCGGTGTGCGCACGTCCGACATCCTGCGCACGTATGTCCGTGATGCCTTCGGCCTCGACGCGGTCACGCGCACGTCGATCGAATTTCTCGAGTCCATCCGCGACAACCACGTTTTCGACGCCAACGAGAAGGCATCGCTGGCGGCCTTTCTCGAGGCCTCGGATTTGTTGAAATATGCGCGCGTCGAGGCAGGCTCCGACGAAATCGGGCGGTTGCTCGAGACGGCGACGCGCCTGGTCGAAACGCGCAAGGAGGAGGCGGCATGATCCAGGCGGGTCCCGAGCAATTTGGATTTGCGCACCCGTGGGTGTTGTGGTTTCTGCTGCTGGTGCCGTTGCTGGCGCTCTTGAAGGGCCGGGTGGGAGGGCAGGCGGCCGTCACCTTCCCGGCGACGGGGCCTCTGGCGGCCATCGGACGGCGGCGCAAATCGCGCGCGGGCGCACTGCTCGCCGCCCTCTCGCAGCTTGCGCTTGCGAGCTTCATCGTGGCTCTCGCCCGCCCGCAGCTTGGCAACACGCTTACGCGCACGCAGGCCAGCGGTGTCGACATCATCCTTGCCATCGACGTCTCCCGCTCGATGCTGGCCGAGGATTTCACCATCGGCAACCAACGCGCCAACCGCCTCGAAGCGGTCAAAAACGTGACCGAACGGTTCATCCGGCAGCGCCCCAACGACCGGATCGGCATCGTCGCCTTCGCCGGCCGCCCATACCTCGTGAGCCCCATCACCCTCGATCACGACTGGCTCATCGCCAACCTCGACCGCCTCCAAACCGGCATGGTCGAGGACGGCACCGCCATCGGATCCGCCATCGCCCTGGCTTCGAACCGCCTC
>CAZGNH010000358.1:0-5008 GCA_964527025.1 uncultured Chthoniobacterales bacterium
CCTACCCCCCCCGGCCCGGCGGCCCCCCCCTTGAGTCGGGGCCCGATCTGGCTGCGACGGTTTTGGCCCGCGTGTTCCGCTGCGGCGAAATGCTGAACGAGTTCCCGCTCGTGTCGTTGGAGGCCGCACCGCTGTCCACCCCTGAATGGCTGACCACGCCGCCACCCTTCGCGGGGGGCACGGGATCGAACTCCACGTATCCTGAGGCCTTGGCCCTACTCGGCTTGAAGATGGGGTCAAACCCTTCGAACAAGTGTCCCTGTGGTGGCCACGGCGAGTCGACCGACCGGAATCTGTGCGTCTACCCCGATGGGGTGTTTTGTTTTTCCCACCACGGGCGGATATCCACTGAACAGACCATTGCTGCCGCGGGCTTGACCGAAACCCTTCGCGGCCCGGCGTTAGATCAACTCCTGGACAAGGAAGCCGAGCGGTTTGTGCCCCGAGACCAACTCTGTTCCATGTCGAATCAGCTACTCCAAGAACGGTACGGCTGGGAGGGCCTCCGGTTGCGTTATGCGGTGGAGATCGTTGTCGACTGGGCCACGGCTTACCGCCCGGGGAGCCCCCGCTTCACCGCTCGTCTCGATGCCGCGTTCAGCGGCTGCTACCCGTGTCAGGCACGTGAATTTATGACCCAAGCCGGGCTCGTTCATCGCCCCTCGAGCGTTGCCTCGGCTCAGGGCCTTTCGCTCACCGCCCATGCGAGTTACCAATTCCCCAATCTGGTCATCCGGAAACCTCTCGATACCCGGTTGGCTTGCCAACTCGCCCCGGTGCTGTGTTCCGTTTCCGATAAAGGCCAGCTACGGGCGACCGCCGACATCGACCGCTTCCGCAACCTGGAAGCCGGCGCGGTCGGGCGTTCGTCGCTCACCGGAGCGGACATCCTCAACCGCCCGACGCTCGGCGTTTGCGACGGATGGACATTCGTAGGAGGTTCCTTGCCGACGTTCACGAACACAGTCCGCTTCACCGCTAAAGCCGCCGACAGGTCCCTGTTGGACACCTTCCTCGCCGATCTTCAAGAGGCGCTGGCCTTCGCGTCAGAGCAGGACTTCTACACTCTGCTTGCCTACCTGATTCAGCCGATGGTCGCTCACCTATGCCCCGGCGGCTTTCCGGGCTACGCGTTCTCCGGCCCGACAAAATCCGGGAAGGATTTTTGTGCCGCCGCTTTACCGGGGATGTTCTATCGCAATGACGCCGGTGCCGCGGTAAACGTTGCCCGGCTCTGCTCCTCGGATTATGAGCTGCAAGTGTTGCTCGCACGCGCGGTGGGCCAACCGTACCTCCTATTTACCGAAGTCGTCGACGCGAAGCCCGCCCAGTTGAAAATGCTCGACGCCATGTTGACACAACCCACCCTGGCAACGCGCGAACTGTATGCCGGATATGGTAACGTGCCGAATCTCCTGACCGTGGGGCTGACGGCCATTGCCAAAGACTTTCCTGACGAGACCGCCGGGCGCTTGGCGGAGGTAAAGCTCACGGAATCGCGCCCCGAAACCATCGCCCGCTTTTACGAGAAATGGCAGCATAAGGGGCCGGAGCTGCTCCGCTCGCTCTTTGAGGCCGTCAACGCAGTGTATGCCCGCCGGACCGAGTGGCCGCTGGTCAAGGATCGGCGTCCCGGCTTCGGCATGCTCGCCGCTTTGCTCGAGGATGCCTTCGGCTTCGACTGCCGTTTTGAGATTCAACACTCCGTGGACCCGCTCCTCGATCACCTGTGTCGTATGCATGAATCCCCGGCGTGCTCTGGCGTTCCGAAGGGCGGGTGGTCACGTTACACCATACGAAACGTCGCCAAGTTCCTTCATCAAGAAACCGGGCGGTCGCAGGGCCCGGAGGTCCTCGCTCAACGCATCACCACGGCGCTCGGCTACCGGTCAACCAAGACACATCCCGGCTATGGGGAAACCGGGTTCCCTGCCGAAAGCGGGCGGCAGTACCATCTGGAGCTCCGCCGCGAGAAGCAGGGGGGCCCGGCTGAACGGGAGTTTCTGTACATCTCGGAATGCAGCGACACCGATGGTGGAGACCCTGTACCACGAGAACCTGCGGCCCCCGCCCCGACTCCCACCCTTTCTACCGCCGCCTCCCCCGCCGAGTCTCCCGCCGAGTCTCCCGCCCCCGACTGCCCCGCTGAGTCGGAAGTGCTGGTGATGAGCTCCCAGGGAAGCTTTCCCGTGATGTGCTTTGAGGGTGAGGGGGGCACAATATGAAACCCGTTTTCTTCGATTTAGAGATGTTTTATGACGATCGCTACAGCCTGCGCCGTATGTCCGTCCCGCAGTTCGTTCTCGACCCGCGCTTCGAATTGCTCTCCGTCGCCGCCTTGGTTGATGGCCGCATGTGGGTGTGGGCCGGGGATGACCCTGCCTGGCCTGAGCAGTTCCGCCGGTGGGAGGCCGAGGGTCGGCGGTTTGTGTGCCACAACGGCCTGTTTGATTTCCGCGTTCTGGCCCTTCGGAAGAACTTTGTGCCCGGTTCCTTGGGCGACACGTTATGCGTCGCTCGCTATTCCTTTTTCGGGCGGGGAAACCACGGCCTTGACAGCCTTGGCAAAACCTTGTTCGGAGAGGGCAAGAACGGCCAGCCGCTTTGCGGAAAACGGTTGTCGCAGATGACCGGGGCCGATTGGTCGAAAAATGTCGAGTACACCCGTCACGATGTGCTCCTCTGCAAAAAAATATGGGACCGCCTTGTCCCGGATCTGCCCCCCGGCGAACTCGAGCTCATCGAGCACACGCTGCGCCTCGGGCTGCGCCCCCTGCACCTCGACGTCGAGGCCAAGGCCGCGTTCGTCGCCGAACTGAAAGCTCGGATCAACACCTATTGGCACCGGGATGCCGCCGCCGCTTCAGCGGCGGCGTCGTCGCCCAAGATGCGGGCGTTGATTCAGCAGCGCTTTGGTTTCCGCCTGCCTACGGTCGACAAGAAGAAAGTGATAGCGATCCCGGAGCTGCCCCCGGAGGTGCAGCAATTTCTTGCCGGGCACTGGCAGTACCGGGAGGACGTGAAGGCCCTGGATGACGTGCAAAAACTCGTCGGTCGGATGGGCAACGGGCAGCCCGACCAGGTGCTCCTGGACCTCAATTATTGCGGTGCCCACTCGCACCGCTGGACCGGCGGGGCGGGCGATTCCGGAGGGCGTTCCTTTAATTTTCAAAATATGCGCCGCGTGTCGCCGTTGCGGGGTCTGCTGGTCGCCCCGCCCGGGAAGGTCTTCCCCATCGGCGACCTGGCCCAAATCGAGGCCCGTACCGTCGCCTGGTTCGCTGGCGAAACGGGCCTGCTCGACGACTTCGAGCGCGGCAAGGACGTGTACTGCGAGTTTGGCCGACACGTCTTCGGCCATGTCCTGGACAAGCATTCCGAAACTCTCGAGCGTCAGGTTTGCAAGGCGGCCATTCTGGGGCTGGGCTTCGGAATGGGGGTCGGGCGGTTCGCCGAGACCCTGGCCTCTCAGGCGCCGGAGGCGATGGCGATGCTGGCCGGGGAGGATGCCGAACCGGAGGCCCGTGAAGCGGCAGTGCGCCGCATCGTGGAAACCTATCGGGCGACCTTCCCGCGCATCCATCAGTTGGCCCGACAGTGTTTTGACGGCTTCATGCAAACCGCGTTGGGCGGCGGCTCCCGGGGGGTGGAAATGGCCCCCGGAGCCGGGGTGCGGTTCGAGCCCCTGCCGAACGAAAACGCCCTTCGAGTCCTCCTGCCGACCGGCGGCTTTTTGACCTATACAGACCTCACGATGCAGCAGGAACCCGACCGGTTCCGCCCGGATCGGTTGACCCCTGTTGTCTATTACTGCGGCCAGAAGGTGCGTTACTCGGTCCCGGTGGAGAATATCGTGCAGGCCACGGCGCGCGATATCCTCGCCCGAATGATCCTCGTGCTCGAACAGCACGGCCTGCCCGTCGTCTTCCATTGCCACGACGAACTGGTCGTCGCGGTGGACGCCGAGGATCAGGACGACGCTTTGAATATCGTTCGGGGGGTTATGTCCGCCCCCGACCCCCGATGTCCGGGGTTGCCGATCTGTTGCGAGGCGACGGTCGCCTCCTGCTACCGCAAGATGTAAGGACACGTGTTTATAGGAGTAGACCATGTACGACAGCCCCAAGAAAACGAAAAGGGGGTATCCGATGGAACAATATGTTTTGGCCTTTGATTTGAGCACCCGGGCGATGAGGGACGCGGGACTTTCTAAGAGCAAAATCACCGCGATTTATCGACAAGAAATCCCCTCAGCCCTGGCTCGGTGCGGCCTCACCAAGCATCCGCAGCGCTCGGTGTATATGACCCGCTACGTCCGCGAGTCGATTCACGGGGTGCGGAAAAAGCTGTTGAGGCTCAGACAGTTGGCCCCCAATATGGGCCGATTTCTCCGTAATGCCTCGCTGTTACTCATGCCGGAAAATGGCGATGTTACCGACCTGATCTCGGGTCATGCCACACCTCGCCTTGAGGCCCGAGACGGGGAACCTGCGGAGAATTCGACGGAGGAGAAGAAGGCCGTGCCGTGCCCCCGCGTGGAATCGCCGGGGAGGCCCCGGAGGGTGAGACCCCGCAGGAAGCGGGTGAGCAAAAAGATCCTGTCGGGGGCGGTTGGCCCCGGACGGTAGATTCACAAGCCTGGTACCGACCGCTGCACCGATGGGCGGTCGGTACCGGGTTCGCTTATGTTCCCGTTCTGGAAGCGGCAGCCCGATTGTCTCGCGACGATCCGGCGTCGCCGCCTTGTCCGGTTATGGGCGAAGGATGAGCCGGACCGGGTTGGCGGAGGCCGCGTGGTCGGAAAGGCGGGGCCGCACCTTCTCGATAAGCGCCCGGAAGTGGACCCTGTCCAATTCCGTCCGAAGCATGGCATCGTCAGCGGCGTTAAAGTCACGCCTGTCGGCCCTGCCAGGCGAGCCTGAAGGCCCCTCCTGGGCATCATTGTCGATGTGGCCGGGGATGGGGGCCTTGGGGCAAGGCCACGCCCCTGGCGGCAAGCCAGGGGCCT
>CAZGNH010000359.1:0-6463 GCA_964527025.1 uncultured Chthoniobacterales bacterium
GCCGCCTACGTCTATTTCAATTACGGCATGCACTGGATGCTCAATGTGCGTGTCGGCAGCGAAGAGCCGGGCTTCGTTCTCCTGCGCGCCCTCGAACCCACGCACGGTCTGGGCCACATGCGCGCCGCCCGCAACCGCACCGACCCGCGTGACCTCTGCTCCGGACCGGGCAAACTCGCGCGCGCGCTCGGCGTCAACAAATCCCACCACGGACTCGACCTCTGCACCTGCCCCCAGGCCGGTTTTCTGATGGGCAAACTTCCGCCCCATGTGAAGCGCGGCCCCCGCATTGGCATTTCGTCGGCACGGGATCTCCCATGGAGGTTCTGGGCGGACGGGAACCCGCATGTGAGCACCGCCGGAGGAGCCTCCCGCAAAAACGCAATAGGCCGGACGGATCCCACGATCCGCCCGGCCTAAAATGAGCGGCTTACTTGCTGTAGCTGGTCGTGACCGGCGCTGGCGCCGGCTTCGACGCACAGGCTCCGAGCCCGAGCGACGCAACCGCAAACGCGCAAACCGCGGCGATTTTTACAAATTTCACAAATTCTCCCCTCCTTTCTTTGCTGGATGCAAATGGGACTGTGGAAGTTCCCGTGCCGCCTGACAACAAGAATCGGGGGCTGTCAGGAGCATTTCTTTGTGTCGGGGAGGGGCTCTCCGGAGGGGAATTTCCTCATCACAAGCCGTGTGCCCCGTGGCTGGGGGAGGTAACTGACCTCGTCGAAGGCGCGGCGGATCAGGTGGACCCCGAGTCCTCCCGGCCGGAAACGCCCGAGGGCGCGCCCGCGGATTTTGGCCGGGTCGCAGGGTGTGCCATAGTCGCGGAGGATGATTTCGAGGGTGCCGTCGGGGTGGTGTTCGAGGGAGAGGCGCACCGGGCGGCACGCTTTGTGGTAGGCGTGGCGGATCACATTGGTGCACGCCTCGTCGATGGCCACCACCATCAACTCGGCCTCGCATTCCCCGATGCCGCACCCATGGAAAAATTCGCGCACGGTCCGGCGCACGGAAGCCAGCTCGCACGTGTCTCCAAGAAAGGCGAGTTTCCTTTTCATCGCGGGCCGCCGACAAGCAGGGTGAGGTCATCGCGCGGGGAGGCCTCGCCGCGGTGGATTTTTTCGGCTTCAACGAGGGCGTGGATGATGTCTTCGGGGGTGCGGTGGCTGCCGATTGCGGGGATGATGCGTGGTTCGAAGAAGGCGTCGGAGTCGCAGGCTTTGGATTCCGAGAGGCCGTCGGTGTAGAGAACAAGCATGTCGCCATGGTGCATCTGAACCGCACACTGGCGGTAGTCCACCCCACCGACAATCCCCAGCGGAAGCGCCCCGTCGGTCTCCACAAAACGCGCCGCGCCGTCCGCGCTCCGCAGCACCGGATGGCAGTGGCCCGCACTGGCAAGCTCGACCAGGCCAGTCAGGGGATCGAAGCGCCCGAGAATCATCGTCACAAACATTCCGCGCACGATGCGCTCGCGCAAGGCCGCGTTCAACTGCGCCAGGCCCTCGCCGGGGCTCGATGCGGCCGCATAGACGAAGCGCATCACGCTCAGGGTCTGGGCCATCAGCAGCGACGCGGAAATTCCCTTGCCCGAAACGTCCCCGATGGCGAAATACACCTCGCGGTCGTTTTTGATGAAGACGTCGTAGAAGTCCCCTCCAACATTCGATGCGGGGCGGTTGAAGGCGGCGAAAGTGGCGCCGGGCACCTCGGGCGGGATGGCGCACGAAAGAAGCTCGGACTGGATTTCGCTGGCGATGGCGAGGTCGCGCTCGACCCGTTCCTGACGGCGGATCCGCTCGATGGCGCGGAGTTTTTCGATGGCCGTGGCGGTGAGGCCCGCATAGGCATCGAGCCCCTCGAGATCCTCGGTTTCGAAGGCGGTCTTTCCCGCCGGGTTGAGGAGCTGGATCACGCCGAGGAGTTTGCCTCCGTATTGCAGCGGGGCGCAGAGAATCGACCGTGTGTGGAAACCCGTGTGGAGGTCTGCGTCCCGGTAAAAGCGGCTGTCGGCATACGCATCGGGGATCAGGACACTCTCCCCGTGCTCAAAAACCCATCCCGCAATCCCCCGACCCTTCGGCACCCGGATCGGCTCCTTGAGAACCCCGCCCCCAACATGTGTCGAAACAACCATCTCAAGCCCGCCCCCCGCCTCGTTCACAAAAAACAGGGACGCCGCCTCGGCCGCAAGCACCCGGCGGGCCACATCGAGGACCGCGCGCAGGAGTTCGTCGAAGTCGGTGATGGCGCCGATCAGGCCGCTCACCTCGACGAGTCCCTTGTAGATGGAAAGGGATTTGCGCAGGGATTCGGCTTCGGCGCCCATGGCAGTGGATTCTTTCACGGGAGAGGGTGAGCCGCCAGCGTGATTTTTCCTGTGGAAATACGCGCAGCAATACGGGATTATGTCCACCGAGTGCACCAACCAATCCAACCTGCCGTTTTCCGGCGGCCTTTCTTCGCGGCCGCCGCCGTGCTTGCCGCAACACTTCCTCTCACTGCCTCCGCACAGGTCCCCGCAACCGCCTTCCGCGCATTCTTCATCGCGGGAAAATCCTTTCCCGGCGGAAGCCTCGTGCGGGTTTCGGGAGAACGCGGCGCAACACAGCCCCAGGCATGGATCTTTCTCTACCTCGACCCTTCGGCGCGGGGCGGCGTGCGCGAAGTGGTTGTCGTCGGGGGATCGGTCGAGTCGGTCCGCACCCCCCTGCGCGGCTACACAGAAATTTCCGGGTACGACCCGCTTTCCCCCGACCGGCTCAAGGTCGATTCCGACCGGGCCTTCGCCATCGCAAACGCCGAAGCGGTCAAAGCCCGCCTCCCGTTTCACTGGGCCGGTTACTCACTCAGGGCCGGCACGGGCGGATCCCCTGTCTGGACCCTGCGCCTGACCGACCGCATGGGCATTCCTGTCGCGCGCCTCGAGATCTGCGCGGAATCCGGTGCCGTCCTCGGATCCCTGCTCCGTGAACCGTCGCCCGGGGAAGCCGTCGTGAAGCCCTCCGAACCCGTGGGCGGGCTGATCGGCGATGCCCTGGATCTGGGCGCGCGCGTCGGCAGAACGGTCTCGGACACCACCCTCGGCATCGTCGGGGCCGGACAGGAATACCTCACCGGCGAACGCACCATCGGCGTCCGCGAAGGAGAATGATGACGCCGTCGCAAATCATCATTCTTCTGACTCTGGTGGGTTTTCTCATGCTGGCGGCGGAGGTGTTTGTGCCCGGCATGGTTCTCGGCATCCTGGGCACGTTCTGCCTGATCGGCGCGGTCGTTTTAGCCTATGTGGAATTTGGTGTTGTCACGGGCAGCCTGGTCCTTGCCGGCGTATCGGCGGTCACGCTCACCGGGTTTGTCGCGTGGATGTTTGCATTTCCCCACACCGGCATCGGGCGCAGAATCATGCTGCGCGGCAGTCTCACAACCGGTGAAGGGGAAAAATCCAGCCCGGAGGCCGACCTTCTGGGCAAAACCGGCGTGGCCCTCACCCCCCTGCGGCCCGCAGGATCCGCCCGCATCGAAAGTCTGAAAACCGACGTTGTCGCCGAAGGCAATTTCATCGAGCGCGGCAGCCGGGTGGTGGTTGTCTCGCAGGAAGGCCTGCGCACGGTCGTGCGTGCCGCGGAATGAGCGGGCTCACCCGCCCCTCCTGCTACGGGCGCCCGACGCTGTAATACTCGAACCCAAATCCGCGCGCCGTCGCCGGATCGAGCAGGTTGCGCCCGTCGAAAATCACCGGCGTGTGCATCGCGGCCTTGAGCTCGCCAAGATCCACCGCCGCGAAATCCCTCCACTCGGTCGCCACAATCAGCGCCTCCGCATCCCGCGCCGCATCCAGCGGCGAGGACGCCATCTCCGCGCCCTCCACCAACCCGAGCTCCGCCGCCTTCTCCATCCCCTTCGGATCATACACACGCACCAACGCCATCTCCGCAAGCAAATCGCGCACAACCTCGACCGCAACCGACGAACGCACATCGTCGGTGTCCGGCTTGAACGTCAGCCCCCACACCGCAATCCGCTTGTCCCGCAGCACCCAAAGCTTTTCGCGCACCGCCGCAAGAAGGTGCTCCCGCTGCGCCGTATTGATGCGCTGGACCTCCTTCAGCAGGGTGAAAGGCACGCCGAGTTGTTCGCTGATGGCAATAAAGGCGGCGATGTCCTTGGGGAAACACGAGCCCCCGTAACCGATGCCCGCATTGAGAAAGTTGCGCCCGATGCGCTTGTCCATGCCGATGCCGTCGGCGACCTTCTCGACATCGGCGCCGCTGGCCTCGCAGATGCGGGCAACCGCGTTGATGTAGGAAATTTTCAGCGCGAGGAACGAATTGGCGGCGTGTTTGATCAGCTCGGCGGAATTGATGTCGGTGACAAGCACGGGGGCCATGAATGGCTCGTAGATTTTCTGCATGTGGGCGATGGCCCGTTCGCTGGCGCCGCCGATGACGATGCGGTCGGGGTGCATGAGGTCGGAGACGGCACATCCTTCGCGCAGAAATTCCGGGTTGCTCACCACGTCGAATTCGGCCCCGGTTTTGTTGTAGCGCCGGATGGTTTCGGCGACTTTTTCCCCGGTTTTGACCGGGACGGTGCTTTTGTCGACGATCACGCGGTATTGGCCGGCTTTGAGGACCGAAGCGATTTCCCGGGCGACTTTTTCGATGTAGGACAGATCGACGCTGCCATCGGGCTGGGGCGGCGTCGGAACCGCGATGAACACCACATCGGCCCCGTCGACCCCTTCCTCCGTACTGGTTGTAAAGCGCAACCGCCCCGCCGCCACATTCTGGTGCACCAGCGCCTCGAGCCCCGGCTCGTAAATGGGAATTCCCCCGTCGCGCAGCATCGCGACTTTCCGCTCGTCGTTGTCCACACAAAGCACGTGGTGGCCGACCTCGGCAAAACACGCGCCGCTCACAAGGCCGACATAGCCCGATCCGATGATACAGAGTTTCATAATGATATGGGTTTAGTTGCTGGCGCCGGGTTCGATGGGCGAGGTGCCCGCGTCGAACTGGATGGGCAGGGTGACCTGCGGGGCGTCCTTGAGAGTCAGGACGAAAAGCACGCCGAGGTCGCGGTCACCGCCCTGGTTGTCGCGGATCTGGGTCCCGAAGGAGGCGACCCAGCTCGAGAGGTCGCGGTGGATCATGTAGCGCTGGAACTGCCAGATGCCCGACTCGAATTCGTATTGCTCATAAAAACTGAAGGCCCACTGGTCGTTGATGCGCCAGTAGGCCGAGAAATCCACCTGATTGTTGTTGCTGAAGAACTCGTTGCCCTCGATATAGCGGTTGCCGATCGAGATGTTGAGGTTGCGGGTGGGCATCCACGAGAACCGGATGCCGGATTCGGTGAACCCGTCGGGATCCAAAGGGAGCTGCGTGTTCAGATCGACAAAGAACCAGTTGACCGGGCGGAAGCGCATCACGTTGAAAATGTTTGAGACGTCGTTGTCGCTGTAGGGGTTTTCGAAGTTGGCGTCGAAAAAGGTGTCGAGGGTCAGGTATTGGTAGGTGCGTTGGTCGCGGCGGGTGAGCAGGCGGTTGCGGATGCCGAAGCGCACAATGGCCCACGTGTCGATGGTGTCGATGCCCGTGAACTGCGGAAAGTCGAGCGGAAGGAGCTGTGTCGAGGGCACAACCCGGTCGAATTGCAGGACTTCGTCGGGGGGCGGGCCGAAATTGTAAACGTAGGAGAAGTTGATGTAAGGCTGGATGACGTGCCGCAGACCGTCCAGCCCGAGCGCACGGATCTGCACCCGCTCGTAGGCCTTCGAGAGCTTGGTGGAAACCTCGACCCCGAGGTTCACCACCGGACGGAACACCGCCCCGCTCTTCTCGAGATCCTTGGTCGGAGCATTCAGGGGACTGGGCCGGTCGCGCCGTGACTCAAAGACGGTCACGACCTCCCCGGTGTCCGGATCCAACTCTTCAACGGGATCCTCGATGCTCGAGAAGAACGTGCCGCTTTCCGAATAGTAGGTGGCGCGGAAGCCCGCGCGGGGCGTGATGTTGAGCCACCCGAAGAGCTGCGCGGGCATCGAGAGCTGGTGGTAGGTGTCGAAGCGGAAGGATTGGTAGTCGGGCAGTCCGTTCTCGCCGAAGCTCTGCACATCGGAAAACGCGCGCCGCAACTGCACAAAGCCGGTTTCCCCGTCGTAATACACCGGCAACCCGAAGAGCCGGTGCTGCTTGAAATCGAAAGACAGATCCGGCAGGCGCTCGGTCGTGTCCTGGAAGTCGTTCACCTGCCAGCGCGCCATCAGATTGAGCGTGTAAAATTGGTCCCACTTGGTGAGCGAGAGGAAGTTGTCGGGCTGGGGATCCACCCGGAATTCGTAGGGGTAGAAGTCTTCCAAGAAATCCACGTCGCTCAGGAGGTTGAGGTCGGCGGTGGCGTAAATGTCGTCGGTCAGGAACAACCGCTGCTTGAAGGTGATCCGGTAGCGCCCCTCGTC
>CAZGNH010000360.1:0-7673 GCA_964527025.1 uncultured Chthoniobacterales bacterium
TCCTGTTCGAGGGCGAGAGTGTGATGCGGATGCCCCCGCCGCGGAGCTCGCGCAGGCGCGGCGCCGACATCCGCATCACACTCTCGCCCTCGAACAGGATGTCTCCGGAAACCACCTCCGCCGGCGGCACCGGCAGCAACCGCGTGAGCGCAAGCGCCGTCACACTCTTCCCGCTGCCGCTCTCCCCGACAATCGCCAACGAACCCCCGGCCTGCATCGACAGCGAAACCCCCTTGACCGCATCGACCACACGGTCCGGCGAACGGAAGCGGATCGACAAATCCCGGATCTCGAGAAGATTCTTCATCGCAGGCCCTCCATCCCACCAGAGATCGCCGGAAAACGCATCACTCGAATCGCAATGCGCGCACCGGATCCATCCGCGCCGCAAACCACGCGGGCAACAACGCCGCCACTGAACAAATGAAAAATGCGCTCAGGCAGATCATGGCCACGTCGGAACCCACCACTTGCGCCGGGATCTCGCTGAATTGATAAACACTGCGCGGAAAAACCTCGACGCCCAGCACATTCGCCAGCCAGTCGCTGACTTGGTTGCGGTATTGCACGAGGGTGATGCCGGAGACAAGGCCCGCGACCGTTCCAAAGGCGCCGACCACCAGCCCTTGGAAGAAGAAAACCGTCACGATCTGGAGGGTTCCGGCTCCAAGGGCTTTGAGGATGCCGATTTCGCGGGTTTTTTGGACCGTGACGGTGATGAGGGTGTTCATGATGCCGAAGGCGGCGACGAGGATGATGAACAGGAGGATGAAAAACATGACATGGCGCTCCATGCGGATGGCATCGAAGAGCTGCTTGTTGAGGTCGATCCACGTGAGGGCGGCGGCGGGCGGTTCGAGGCGCCGGTTGATGAGGTCTTTGATGGCGGAGGCGCGGAAGGGATCGCCGGTTTTGAGGGCGAGGCCGTGCACGTCGGGTCCGAGGTTGTAGATTTCCTGTCCGATGTGGAGGGGCACAAGCAGGAATTCGCTGTCGTAGAGGTAGCGTCCGCTTTCGAAGATGCCGGTCACTTCGAGTTCGAGTGGCAGGAGGAGTTGGCGGAGCTGTGGCGCGTCGGCGCCCGTGCCCTCCTGCTCGGCGCGGTCGAGTTCCTCGATCACCGCGTTGATGTTGCCGGGGGAGAAAAGCGTGATCCGGTCCCCGAGTCCCGCCCCGAGCACCGCCGCCAGCTCGGACCCGAGGATGGTTTTGTCGCCGTCGAGATCCATGGTCCCCGCAATGAGGAATTTGCCGATGTCCATCACGCCGGCTTCCAGGGCGGGATCGATGCCGCGGATTTTTGGGGCGACCCGGCGGCTGCCGAACTGCACAAGCACCGGCCCCTGCACAAACGGCGCCGATGCCAGGACCCCGGGCACCTCGAGGCACGTGCCGGCAACCGCCTCCCAATCCTGAAGCACCGCACCGTTGCCCACCACCAGATGAGCGTCGAACCCGATCACCTTTTCCTGCAGTTCCTGCTCGAACCCCGTCATGACCGAGATGACCAAAATCAGCACCATCACCCCGAGGGTCACCCCGAGGATCGAAACAAGCGTGATGACCGACAAAAACGTCCGCTTGGGCTTGAGGTAGCGGAGGGCCAAAAAGGAGCTGAGACCGCGTATTGCCATGCCCTCTCCTAGCCGCCCGGACGCCGCGCATCCAGTGGAAAGTCCCCACCGGCCCGAATGCCCGCGCGGCATGCAGGCCCGGGGAAGGGGCTAACAGAGGGAAACTTCCACGGCGCGCCGGGCGCACCGGCGGAATGCAAGAGGTGGCATCCCCCGGGCCATCCGGAAGGCACGGTTGAAATTCGAGAGGTTGCCAAATCCGGAGGCAAACGCGATTTCACCGACCGGAGCGTCGGTTTCAAGCAGGCGCCGGCATGCTTCGCCCAGGCGCATGTCGTTCACGTAGGCTTGGAAAGTTTTTCCGACCGCCCTCCGGAAAAACCGGCTGAAGGCCGCCGGACTCAGGGAAATCTTCGCGGCGGCCTCGGCCTGCGAAACCGGCTCCCCCGCCCGCCCGGAGAGATACGCAAGCACGCGTCCGAGCCGCGCATCACCCGCCGCCCTCCGGGCCCGTGGAGCAAGCGCGAGGGCGCGCGCGCCCGGGTGCGCCGCCAGGGCATCGAGGATTTCCAGCAACGCCGTGAAGCGGCGCAGCGGTCCGGCACCAACCGGCAACTTTCGCCGCAGCCGCCGTACCGTCCCCGCATCAAACCACAGACCCCGCGAAGCGCGAGCAAACAAATCCGCAATGCCCGCAAACTCCGGCAAATGCAACCACACATCACCCCACCGCGACGGATCAAACTGCACCACAAGGCTCAAAACCCCGCCCCGCCCGCCGCGCGAAATCCACGCATGCGGGAGATTCGACCCCAGCAGGCAAAAATCCCCCGCGCGAAACGGCTCGACACTGTCACCCACATGCCGCGTCCCGCTGCCTTTCAAAATCCATGTCAATTCCACCTCCGGATGCTCGTGCCATGGATCATCAAAGGCCCGCCGCCGGAATTCCCTCACGGTCAACGAGGCAGGACCCGACAGGGGAATGCGCTCGAGAACCGGTTGGTATGACGCCTTCCTCATGGTTGCCGTTTCTCGCCCAAAAATCGTCTCCCGGCGACAACAAATCACCGGATTCTGTTAATTCATTGGTTGCGGAAATCCGTGCGGGGTCCGAGGATTGACCTCGTATGAATTTGACTCCCCGAGAAGTTGTGCGGGAAGCGGTGGCTTTCCGGCGTCCCCCGTATGTTCCATGGTCGTTTCGCTTCACGTTGGAGGCGAGGGAAAAGTTGGACGCGCACTTCGGGGCGGAGGCCGTGGATGCGGCCGTGGGCAACCACCTCCTCGAACTGGGCAGCGACATCGGGTTGTTCGAGCCGCTGGGCAACGAGCGATTCCGGGATGTGTTCGGGGTTGTGTGGAACCGGACGATTGACAAGGACATCGGGGATGTCGAGGGGCAGGTGCTGCCGGAGGCCGGACTCGGCGACTACCAATTTCCCGATCCGCTGGACCGGCGGTTCTTTGACGACATCCCGTCGCAGATCGAGAAATTCGGAGACCGCTACCGGGTGTTTTGTCTGGGGTTTTCGCTCTTCGAGCGCGCGTGGACCCTGCGCGGGATCGAGTCCCTCTACATGGACTTCATCGAAAATCCGGAGTTCGTGCACGAGCTGCTCGGGCGCATTGCCGATTACAATATCACGCAGGTGCGCAAGGCGCTCGAATACGATATCGATGCCGTGTATTTCGGCGACGACTGGGGGCAGCAGAAGGGGCTCCTCATGGGCTACGGGCTTTGGAAGGAATTCATCTTTCCGCAGATCCGCCGGATGTATGACGTGGTGAGGGCTGCCGGCAAGACGGTTTTCATCCACTCCTGTGGCGACGTGGACGAGCTTTTCGACGATTTGATTTCCATCGGCCTCGGGGTCTTCAACCCGTTCCAGCCCGAGGTGATGGACGTCGCGGAAATCATGGGGCGCTACCGCGGACGCCTTGCCTTCTGGGGCGGCGTCTCCACCCAGCGGACCATGCCCTACGGAACACCCGACGACGTGCGCCGCGAAGTGCGCCAAATGGCCGCTCTCGGACGCGACGGAGGCTACATCCTCTCCCCATCCCACGCCCTCGAAGGCGACGTCCCCCTCGAAAATCTCCTCGCCCTCATCGACGAAACCCGCAGCCTCGCCGGCGAATGCGGGAACCGGGCTGGAAGTGGCGAATGCTGATTGCCGATTGCTGATTTATGCGGCCAGTGATGCCGCCTCGCGCATGAGGCGGGAGATCGGGAGTCCACGCGGACAGACGGCTTCGGCGCGGGAGAAGTCGCCTGTGAGCAGGGCCGCGCGCTCGGATGGCGTCCACCCGGAAAACACCCCGCGGGGCAGGTCGGTGCGGCCGTATCCGTGGTCGTACATGATGGCACGCATGGCGTCGGCGACGCGGACACCGGCGGCCTGTTCGCAATGCCGCGCACAGCCCGCGCAGTATCCGGCGTGGGTGGAGTCGGCGTGACGCAGCAGGGCGGCGGTGTCTTTTGAGGAGAGGGGAGTTGGGAGGAGGGCGGTTTGGACATTTTCCGCGAGGAGGCGCAGGTTGGGCATTTGGGAGCAGATGGCGGTGATCCGCGGATCGTCCCAGACGGCCTTGAGCTTGGCCGCTTCGACGGACAGTCCCTGCGAGCGGAAGTGATCGAAAAGTTCGGCGTCGGCGGGGGAGTCGCCCGCGGCCTGTCTGGTGGCCATGGTTTTCATGGCTGTCAGTCCGGTGCCAGCGTCATAACACGCCTGCAGGGCATCGTTCATCTCCGCGTTGCCAAGCAACTGGTAATTGTAGGTCGTCATGATTACCTCGATCCATGGAAGCTTCGAGGCGGCCATCAGGTTGACGGCCATGTCGGTGTGGGTGCTGAACCCGAAGTGGCGGATCCACCCATTTTCCTTGGCCTTTTCGCCGAAGGCGCGGGCGGAGTCGTTGAGTTCGGAGGGGGATTTGACGGCGTGGAGGTAGAGGAGGTCGATGTGGTCGGTTTTCATGCGTTCGAGGGAGAGGCGGACAGTGGCCTCCATTTCCTTCGGGTCGCGCTTCGGGGTTTTGGTGACAAGGAAGACCTGGTCGCGGGTTCCCGGGTTGCGTTCGAAGAAGAGACCGATGCCCTCTTCGCTTTTGCCGGCCGAGTATCCGTGGGCGGTGTCCCAATAGGTCACGCCCCAATCAAGGGCCTTGCGCAACAGGATCTGGTTGTTGACCACGTCGAACATCCCCCCCATCGAGAGGATCGAGACATCCCGGCCCGTGTTGCCGAAGCGCTTGGTGGCGACTCTGGCGCCTTCCTTCGGACCCGCGGGTGCCGTCTGTGCGCCGACCCGGCCGATGCCTCCCGCCGTCGCGGCAAGCGCCGCCGCTCCGGTGAGAAATGTTCTGCGTTTCATTGGGGATGTGTTCATGGGCATGGAGGATTTTGCATTATCACATATCACAAGGCGCGCCGTTTGGCCAGCATCGGATTTTTTACAGCCAGCCAGCGCCACGGCAAGATTGTTGGAGCCGATGACGACACCCAGAATGAAAAAGTCGAAAAATGTCACGATGGCTGGACGCAGGCCATCACCGATCGATGTGCTGCTTTTGCAGGCGCAGGGCATTGCCGATGACCGAGAGGGAACTCATGCTCATGGCGGCGGCGGCGATCATGGGGCTGAGCAGCAGGCCGAAGAATGGGTAGAGGATGCCGGCGGCGACGGGCACTCCAAGGGTGTTATAGAAGAAGGCGAAAAAGAGATTCTGACGAATGTTCCGCAGGGTGGCCCGGCTGAGGCGGATGGCCCTTTCGATCGTCCGGAGGTCGCCCTTGACAAGGGTGATTCCGGCACTTTCAATCGCGACGTCGGTCCCCTGTCCCATGGCGATTCCCACGTCGGCGGCGGCCAGCGCGGGGGCGTCGTTGATGCCGTCGCCCGCCATGGCCACGCAGGCTCCCTTGTCACGAAGCGTTTCGATCGCTTTTTGTTTGCCCTCCGGATCAATGCCGGCGGTGAAATCCCCGATGCCGATTTCTTTGGCGACGGCCTTGGCGGTTCCTTCGTTGTCCCCCGTGAGCATGAGGATTTTCAGGCCGAGTTTGCGGAGTGATTTGATCGCCGGGCGGGAGGTTTCCTTGATCGGATCGGCCACTGCAATGAGCCCGCATGCCCGGCCGTCACAGGCTACAAAAACGACGGTTTTTCCTTCGCCCTCAAGTGTCTCCGCGCGCCCGGACAGGGCGTCCAGACCGGAGACGTCCTGCTGCTGTAAAAAGTCCGGCTTGCCGATGTGAATCGTCCTGCCCGCGATTGAGCCGGTGATGCCCGCGCCCGCGGTGGAGTCGAAGTCTTTGACCTCCTGCAATTCGATCTGCGCGTCGTCCGCCGCCTCCATGATGGCTGCGGCGAGGGGGTGTTCACTTTCCTTTTCCAGCGAGGCTGCGATGCGGAGAAGGTCGTCTTCGTCAATGCCTTCGGCGGTCACGCGATCCGTCACCCGTGGGGCACCTTCGGTCAGTGTGCCGGTTTTATCGACCACCAAGGTGTCGACTTTTTCGAGGGTTTCGAGGGCGGCGGCATTGCGAATCAGCACACCTTCGGAGGCGCCGCGGCCGACAGCGACCATGATGGAGACAGGGGTGGCGAGCCCGAGCGCACAGGGGCATGCGATAATCAAGACCGCGACGCTGTTGACAAGTGCGTAGGTCAGGGAGGGATCGGGCCCCCAGATGGCCCAGCAAATGAAGGCGATCACGGCCACAGCGACGACGGAAGGGACAAAAACGGCGGCCACGCGGTCTGCCAGACCCTGGATTGGCGCACGACTGCGGCGGGCTTTCGCGACCATGTCGACGATCCGGCTCAGCATCGTGTCGTCGCCGACTTTTTCTGCTTTCATTTTGAAGGAACCGGTTTTGTTGATCGTGCCGCCCGTGACGGCATCGCCTTCCGATTTGTCCACGGGTCCGGGTTCTCCCGTGATCATGGACTCGTCGATGCGGGAGGATCCACCGGTCACCCTGCCGTCGACCGGAACTTTTTCTCCGGGCTTGACCCGCAGGATGTCGCCGACTTCGACCACATCAATGGAGACGTCTTCCTCCGAGCCATCGTCCTTGATGCGCCGGGCCTTTTTTGCACTCTGATCCATGAGCTTGCGCAGGGCTTCGCCCGTGCGGCCGCGGGCGCGGGCCTCCAGCATCTGGCCGAGCAGCACGAGCGTGAGGATCACGGCTGCCGATTCGAAGTAAACCGGGACCATGCCCTCCGTTTTGAACGACCCGGGGAAAGCGTCGCCCAGAAGCAATGCGGCGATGCTGAACGCCCAGGCCGCCCCGGTGCCGAGACCGACCAGGGTCCACATATTGGGGCTCCGATTGAGAATCGATTTCCAGCAGCGTTTGAAAATGAATGCTCCGCTCCAAAATACGATGGGAGTGGCCAGAACAAACTGGGCCCAGCGGTTCCAAGTGGGAGGAATCCATTCATGGATCCGCACCCCCGGGATCATGTCGCCCATGGCCAGAAAAAACACCGGCAGGGTGAAGGCGAGCGCGACCCGGAACCGTTTGGCCATCAACCGGTATTCCTCCGACTCCTGTGCCGCCTGCGGGGATTCGGGTTCGAGATCCATTCCACACTTCGGGCATTCTCCGGGCGCGTCCTCCCGCACCCCGGGATGCATGGGACAGGTCCAGACTGAGGCCTCCCCGCCGGTCGCCTCCGGGTTGCGCTCAAGGGCCATGCCGCATTTTGGACAGTCGCCGGGCGCATCGGATTCGACCCCTTCGCACATGGGGCAGGCAAAGGCCCTGGGTGGCGTGGCATCGTGCGACTTGTCCGCTTTGGATGCGACAGAACCGTTCTTTGATTCCATAGCTATTTGAATCTTCGCTTTTCCCGCCACATGAGGATGCCTTGGGGGTAATCTCACGGACCATTGGCTGGAATTGTTTGCGACGGTAACACCCGTCATCCCGATCCACAATGGGAATTCCACGCGCCCCTGCCAATCGGGTTTTCCGGATTCCGCCCGTGCGCGGAAAGACGAGGTCAAACAGAAGTTGTCCGAGATTCAATCGGCCGGCGAAAATGCGTGGGAACAGGTCAAGGAAGGGACCGACGATGCATG
>CAZGNH010000361.1:0-5754 GCA_964527025.1 uncultured Chthoniobacterales bacterium
GGGCGGCGGGGGCAAAGGTGAACGCCTTTGTGACCAACCGGCAGATGGGCAAAAACTTCCAGGTCAATTTCCGCAATCACCGCAAGCTGGTGGTGGCGGACGGGCGGGTGGGATTTGTCGGGGGCGTCAATGCGGGCGATGAATACCTCGGCCTCGGTCCCTTGGGCCCGTGGCGCGATACGCACCTGAAAGTCGAAGGGCCTGCGGCCACCGCAATGATGTTCCCGTTTCTCGAAGACTGGTATTACGCGGCGGGCGAAGTGCCGGAGTTCGACTTTGCGCCGCGGGCGGCCGGTTCCCAGCGTGTGCTGAGTATCGCGTCCGGTCCGGCACAGACGTGGCATACGGCTCCCGGCGTGTATCTTGAGATGATCCACGACGTGCGCAGGCGCCTGTGGATTGCAAGCCCCTACTTCGTGCCCGATCCGGCGGCGCGTCTGGCGCTGGCCCATGCGGCCCTGCGCGGGGTCGATGTGCGCATCCTGCTGCCATCGCGCCCGGACCACCTCCTTCCCTGGCTCTCCTCCTTCACCTTCTACCCGCAAATGAAGGCTGCCGGTGTCCGGATCTGGCGCTACGGCCCGGGCTTCATGCACCAAAAGGTCCTCCTTGCCGACGAGGACCTGGCCGTCGTCGGCTCGATCAACTTCGACTACCGCTCGTTCCTCATCAATTTCGAGGCGGCGGCCATCGTCGAGGACCGCGCCTTTGCCTCACAGGTCGAAGCCATGCTCGAAGCCGACTTCGCCCGGTCCACCGAGGAAGATCTTTCGATGTTCGAAAACGGGTCGTTCTGGTTCCGCCTCAAATGCCGCATGGCCGCCCTCATCAGCCCAGAACAATAACGCACGGGTCTTTGGGGTTGATTCGCGCTGGGATTTCATCCGATGTTCCAACGGTGCACTGCCTGGCCTATTACGTTCACGATTTGAACCCGTTTTTGGTGCGCTTCAGCGAGCACTGGGGGGTGAGGTATTACGGGTTGGCCTATTTGCTGGGCTTTGTTGCGGCCTATGTCCTCTACAGGTGGCTGGCGCGGCATGGGTACAGCGACCTGAGGCCCGACCAGGTGGGGGATTTGGTTTTTGGAGTGGCACTTTTCGGGGTCGTTCTGGGGGGGCGTCTTGGTTACATGGTGTTTTACAACCTGCCGGGGTTTTTATCCGATCCGCTGGTTTTCTTCCGTTTCAACGAGGGGGGGATGTCGGCGCACGGGGGGATCCTCGGGGTGACGCTTTACTCGTGGTGGTATGCGCGGCGTCATCGTGTTTCGTGGCTTAATGTGGCGGACAATCTGGTCGTGGTGGGGCCGGTGGGTTTGTTTTTCGGGCGGGTGGCCAATTTTATCAACGGGGAGCTTTACGGGCGGGTGGCGTCGGTGGCATGGGCGGTGCAATTCCCCAAGGAGCTTTACGATGCGCCGCCCGAGATGCGGCAACTGGCTGTTTCCGAGGCGATGACCCTCAACCCGGCGTGGGATTCCGTCGGGGCGGTCGTCGAAGCCGCGCGCGTTTCGCCGGCCCTGCGCGAGCAACTGGCGGCAACCCTCTCCCCGCGCCACCCCTCGCAACTCTACGAGGCCATGTTTGAGGGCGCCCTGCTTTTTGCCATTTTGTGGTTGATCCGCACGCGTGTCCGCACGTTGGACGGCTTCCTGACGGGGTGTTTTCTGGTGGGTTACGCGCTGCTGCGGAGCATCGGCGAACTCTACCGGGAGCCCGACGCGCCGTTGACCGGGATGCTTACGCGCGGGCAGTTCCTCTCGGTTTTTTTATTGCTTTTGGCGGCGGTGTTTTTTGTGGCTTCGTGCCGTTCGGGCAAGAAAAGGCTTGTCGGCGGGAAAGGTTGACCGTATGGGCTGGTGAGTCGTGAACGCCATTTATGTTCTGGCAGGCGATGAGAGGGTTGGGCCGTTTACCGCGGATGAGATTCGGGAGGGGGTGGCTGCGGGGCGTTTGACGTTCGGGGATTTGGGTTGGACCGAGGGTCTTGACGGTTGGGTGGCTCTTTCGGAGATTTTGAGTTCGGGCATTGCGGAGGAGAACGAGGCAGCCGTCCTTGATGAAGGACCCGGTTATGTGCTCACCACCGAGGCCCTGCGCGTCCGGGAAGAAGTCTTTCCCATCGAGTCTGTGAACCGCGCCTCGGTCGAAACCGAGCACACCAAACGCGGACGCTCGATCGCAGGCAGCATCATCTTCGGCGTGCTGCTTGTCATTGCCATTGCAAGGCCCCATCCTCCCGAGACCACCAACCAGTGGATCATCTGGGGGCTTTCCGTCGCCGTAATCCTCTTCCTCTTGCTGCGCAGCACGATCATGGCCTTCAAACCTTCGGGCACCTTCGTGGCCGTGCACCTCCTCGATGGCGACGACCGGGTGCTCCCCATGTCCGACAGGGAGGCCAAACACGCCGCGGAGGCGATCAACGAAGCTCTCAAACGCCCGCCACCGGATGGGGAGGCCGGACCTCCGCCCGAGGAGACCGTCGGGGAACCCGCCGCCTCCTGAGAAGCTTGCGGACCGGCTATCGGGAGAGCGCCTTGCCGGCGGCAAAACCCGCCCAGACACCGGCCAGCGCCAATCCCAGAGTCAAAGCCGAATAGAGGAGGGCGGCGGCGGGGCGCCCTTCCTGAAAAAAAACCAGGGTCTGGAGGCTGAAGAGCGAAAAGGTCGTGAAGCCCCCGCAGAGGCCGCCCATGAGGAATTGGCGCAACGACGGACCGACCATCGAGCGGCTGCCCGGGCCAAAGACGGCCGCAAAAAAGCCGATCAGAACCGAACCCAGCGTGTTGACTCCGAGCACGCCAAGGGGGAAGTCGCCGCCGAAGGCGCGCTCGGAAGCGACAACACACGCCGCGCGGGCAAGCCCTCCCAAACCGCTTCCCAAGGCGACCCAAAGGGCAATTCTCACGCCCCGCGGCCGCCGTCCCCGCCCGGACGATAGCGGATCACATCAATCCCCTCGATCGTGATCAAACCCTCCCCCACCATCTCCTCCAACACCGGCAGAAACGCCCCGATGTTTTCCTCGGTGTCGGCAATTTCAACAATAACCGGGAGATCGTCGGAAAGGCGCAGCACCTTCGATGTGTGGAGCAGACTGCTTGCCCCGAACCCCATTGTCCCGCGCACGACGGTCGCCCCCGCAATGCCCGCTTCCCGCGCCTTGAGCACAATCGCCTCATAGAGCGGTGCATGCTTCCACCGGTCGTCCTCACCCACGAAAATGCGCAGGAGTTTTCCTTTTGAGTTTTCTTTCATAGGGGCGCGGCCAGCCGGGAGGCGGCGGCAAAGCCGGTGGCGGCGGCTCCGAGGCACAGCGCCCACGAGGCCGCGATATTGGCGCCCGCCGCGCGCCACTGCCTGTTTTGCGCGAGGGCCAGCGTGTTGAGGCTGAAGGACGAGACCGTCGTGTAGCCCCCGAGAACTCCGACCGCCAAAAAATTGGCGGTGGCGGAGTCTGCGATTAACCGCGGAGTGCCCGCCACAAAGCCGATCAGCAGAGCGCCGCTCACGTTCACGATCAATGTCCCGAAGGGAAACCGCTCGCCGATCCGGTGCGCGACAAACCCCGAAACCACATGGCGGCCCAGCCCCCCAAGCGCACTCCCGACGAAGGCCATCGGAAAAAATAAATCCGGGTGGGCAATCATGGGGGTGGCTACAGAAGGTGCCCCATTTTGGTCCGCTTGGTTGCGAGGTACCGGGCGTTGTGGGGGTTGGGTTTGGAGACGATGGGGAGCTGTTCGACGATTTCCAAGTTGTGGCCTTCGAGGCCGACGACCTTGCGCGGGTTGTTGGTGAGCAGGCGGATTTTCCGGACCCCGAGGTCGTTGAGGATTTGGGCTCCGAGGCCGTAGTCGCGCAAATCCATCGGGAACCCGAGCCGCTCGTTGGCTTCGACGGTGTCGAGCCCCTCATCTTGGAGTTTGTAGGCATGGATTTTCGGGCCCAGCCCGATGCCCCTCCCCTCCTGCCGCATATACACAAGCACGCCACACCCCTCTTCGGAGATCCGCTTCATTGCCTGGTGGAGTTGCGAGCCGCAGTCGCAGCGCCTCGATGCGAAGACATCGCCGGTCAGACACTCGCTGTGCACGCGAACAAGGACCGGCCGGGCGGGGTCGATGCGGCCTTTGACCAACGCGAGGTGGTGCCCCTCGTCCACGAGCGAGCGGTAGAGGTGCAACTCGAAATCCCCGTAGTCGGTCGGCATGGGAACCGTTTGCTCGCGCTCGATGAGTTTCTCACGCGTGCGGCGGTGGGCGATCAGATCCTCGATCGAACACATCGCAAGGCCGTGCGTCTTCGCAAACCGGCGCAGGTCGGGCAACCGGGCCATCGCCCCGTCGGGACGCAGGATCTCGCAGATCACCCCCGAGGGGTCGAGGCCTGCGAGGCGCGCCAGATCGACGGCCGCCTCGGTATGTCCCGCGCGGCGCAGCACCCCTCCCGGTTTCGCCTGCAGGGGAAAAATGTGGCCGGGCTGTACGAGATCGGCGGGGGACGCGCCGGGATCGGCCAGCAGGCGGATGGTTTTTGCCCGGTCGCGGGCGCTGATCCCGGTGGTGATTCCGGCGGCAGCATCCACCGAGACGGTGAAATCGGTTTGGAAGATCTCCCGGTTGTGGGCGACCATGCGCTGGAGTCCGAGCTGCCGGGCACGCTCTTCGGTGACCGGCGCGCAGACCAGTCCCCGTGCGTGCATGGCCATGAAGTTGACCGCGGTGGGAGTCGCCTTGGAAGCCGCCATCACAAGGTCGCCCTCGTTTTCGCGATCCGCATCGTCGGTCACAACCACCATCCGCCCGCGCCTGATCTCCCGCAGAATTTCGGGGATCGGGGCAAACACACGCCCCGGGGTTTTCGGTTTCCTGGTTGCGGACACGACGCTGTCTTTACCCGCAGCGCTTCTTCCTGACAAGCCGGCGGTCGTCACAACCCTCCGTGACGCCAGATCGAGAGCACCAGCCGCAGGCACATATAGGCTCCAAAGACGATGCCAACAATTCCCGGAATGGAGACTCTGCCGAGGTGGGGCGGGATGTCGGCAAGGACGATAATGCTCGAACAGATGAGCACCGAGGCGGCAAGAATGGCATTGGCAAGGCGGTTGGCGATCGAGTCGAGCGTCTTGCGAAGGGGCTCAAATCCCTTCGGATCGATTTTGTGTTCGAGCGGGATGTTGATGCGCCCGCGTTTGAGGCGCTGGTAGGCGTTGCGGAAATCGCCGGGGAAGTCCTCGAGAAAATCGAGGCTTTCGCCGAGCAGGGAGCGGAAGAGGCCGAAGAGACGTCCGGGCCCGTATTTTTCGCGGATGAGGCGCTCGGCGTAGGGCGCGCCCATTTCGATGAAGTTGAGGTCGGGGTCGAGGGAGCGCCCGATGGCTTCGACCTGGGTGAGGGCTTTGATGCCGAGGTAGAAGCTGCCCTTCATGCGGAGGTGGTTGTTGCGGAGGAGTTCGAGGAGGCGGTTGAGGACGCGGCCCAGGTTGATGTCACGCAGAGGGCGGTTGAGATGGGTGTCGGCAAAGGCCTCGACGTCCGAGAGCATCCCTGTCGGATCCGTGCTGTATCCCTCCTCGCTCATTGCAAGGATCGAACGCATCACCACCGGCAGGTTCTTGTCCGCAAGCCCCGCGATCAGGTGCGCGATGCTCGAACGGAACGCCGGCGTGAAGGAGCCCATCATCCCCTAATCCAAAAGGGCCGTCACGCCGACGCGTTGGATGAACAGATTGTCCGCGTGCGGC
>CAZGNH010000362.1:0-2473 GCA_964527025.1 uncultured Chthoniobacterales bacterium
TTCGAGCTGTGCGATGCGCTCCTCGAGGTCCCGGATGCGGGTCTCCATCGCGGCGCTCCCGTCATCGGCAGCGCGTGCCGGGGACTTCCTGTTGCGGGCGGGCTTCATGCGATCTCCTCGACCGTGGCTTCGCGCGTGCGTCCGCCGACGGTTACCCGCATCTTGCGGCTGCCGCCACCGCGGGGTTTGGGCGGCGGGTGGGAGCGTTGGGGGGCGGGACGTTCCCCGCGGAACCATGCGGCCGTTTGCTGGGGAAACATGGCATACAGGACGCAGGCCTCGTCGGTCACGGGCAACCCCTCCTTGGCAACCTCCCCGCGCAATGCCTCCATCCGCGGCCCGAGCAAATCCGCCGGACGGCCTTCGACCGGCCCGGTGCCCGCAAGTTTGCACGCCAGCGCCCGCACGTCGGGATCCACCTCCCCGGGGGTCCGCCCGTATTTTCCCATGGCAATATCCACCGCCGCCGGGGCAAAATTTTTCCAGCGTCCGAATTTGACATTGAGCATGGCCTGGGTGCCGACGATCTGTGAGGTGGGGGTTACGAGGGGGATCCACCCGAGCGCCTCGCGCACGACGGGGATTTCGCGCATGACCTCGTCGGTGCGGTCTTCCATGCCGAGTTCGCGGAGTTGGTTGCGGAAGTTGCTGAGCATGCCTCCGGGGATTTGGAAGGCGAGGATGTCGGGATCGGTGCGTTCGTTGGCGGCGGAGGCGAAGTCGGCGAGGGCGGCATAGACCTCTTCGAGTTGTTCACGGATGGATTGGAGGAGAGCGGGGTCGAAGTGGGAGGGGCGCCGCGGGTGGTCCTCGAGGAGGGCGAGCATGCGGGTTGTGTCGGGCTGGGCGGTTCCGTTGGCGAAGGGGCAGATGGAGACTTCGACCGAGTCGGCGCCGGCGTCGATGGCGGCGAGGTAGGCGGAGGCGGCGAGGCCGGCTGTGTCGTGGCTGTGGACGGCGACGGGCAGGCCGGTGGATTCCTTGAGGCCGCGCACGAGCTGCGCGGCCATGCCGGGAGTCAGGATGCCCGACATGTCCTTGATGGCCAGCGAATGGCAGCCCATCTCCGCAAGGGTCTTCCCGAATGCGACAAATCGCGCAACCGAATGCACCGGACTTGTCGTGTAGCATATCTCCCCGCGGGCATGCCGCCCGCATCCGACCACGGCACGGATGGCGGTCCGCAGATTTTCCGGGTCGTTGAGGGCGTCAAAAATCCGGAAGATGTCGCAGCCCGCATCGTCCGTGCACCGGACAAAGGCCTCGACGACGTCGTCGGGGAAGCTGGTATATTGCACGATATTCTGGCCGCGCAGGAGCATCAGGTGGGGGGTTTCCGGCGCGGCCTGCTTGAGCCGGCGGAGGCGGTCGAAGGGGTTTTCGCCCAGGAAGCGCAGGCATGCGTCGATGGTGGCCCCGCCCCATGTTTCCAAGCCGGCGAAGCCCGCGCGGTCGATGAGGGGCGCGACGGGAAGCATTTGTTCGGTGGTCATGCGTGTGGCGGCGAGCGACTGGTGACCGTCGCGCAGGACCGTGTTGGTGAAGAGAACCGGGCGTGTTGAGGAGTTCATAGTGGTGCGGTTGTTTGCGGCAAAAGGGGGGCGGGCATGTGCTGCATGCGCGGCATGCAAGCGTGGTGGAAATGCGAAGTCAAGCTCCCGGTGTTCATCGGCACTTGACGCGGCAACGCGGCGGAGCAGTCTTGGTACGTGCGTCCGGCTCTTCAGGACCGGGCCCGCCACTCTTTCTCGATGTTTTTCAAGGCACTCAACGAAAACCGGCGCACGCTGGCCCTGGCCTCGCCGATTGTGGCGGGCCATGTGGGGCAGATGCTGATGGGGTGGGCGGACACGATCATGATCGGGCGGGTCGGGGTCGTGCCCCTTGCGGCCTGCGCCTTTGCAAACACGGTGTTGATGGTGCCGTTTGTTTTTGGTTTCGGCGTGCTGTCGGCGGTGAGTGTCCGCGGGGCGCTGGGTTATGGAAGAGGCACCCACGCGGCGGCGGGGGACACCTTCCGCGCGGGACTGCTGGTGGCGGCGGGTGTCGGGTTCGGCGTTGCGGCCCTTGTTTACAGCCTGTTGGGCATTCTTCCGGTCTTCGGCCAGAAGCCCGAAGTCAATGCGGCCGCCGGGCCGTATTTGATGCTGTGCGGGCTGTCGGTCGTGCCGGCGCTGGTGTCCACCTCGGCGAAAAATTTCAGCGAGGCCTTTTCGCGCCCGTGGGTTCCATTTTGGATATTGCTTGGATCGGTCCTTCTGAATGTTTTTTTGAACTGGGTGTTGATTTTTGGCAATTTGGGTGCGCCGGCGCTGGGGCTTGAGGGGGCCGGGTGGGCGACCCTGTTTGCGAGGCTTTGCGGGGCGGTGGTGATGATTGCCTATCCGGTGCTGTCCGCGAGGATGCGCTCTTCGGTGCGCGGGGCGTGGGTTGTTCCGGCTTTGCGTGGGGAGGCGGGGGCGTTGCTGGCGCT
>CAZGNH010000363.1:0-2174 GCA_964527025.1 uncultured Chthoniobacterales bacterium
CGACCAGCCGTATTTGTTCCTCTATGTCCCGCAAAGCACATCGGTCTTCTGGAAGGGCAGCTTCCGGATCCGGCGGCCCGACCCTGCCGGCGACGGATGGATGGACACTCCCATCGAAATGACCAAGGCCGGCTGGGGCTACTATCAGGATTGGTTTTACCGCCCGGATTTTCCACCCGATACGCCATGATCACGTTTGTTGTCCGCCGTTTGTTGATCGGGGTTGTCCTGCTGTTTTTTATCAGTGTGATTTCTTTTGCGATGATCACGCTGGCTCCGGGCAGTCCGTATCCCTGGGGTGAGCTCAACCCGAAGATCACTCCGCAGGTCAAGGAGGCGTTCCGGAAAAAATTCCACCTCGACCGCCCGATCCACGAGCAATACGCCTTCAACATGCGCGACCTGTTCACGGGCCGCCTCAAGAGCATCAAGGACGAGCGTCCCGTGATCAAGCGCATCGGTGAGCGGCTGCCCGCCACCCTGCTCCTCAATGTCTATGCCATCTGCCTGTCACTGGTGTTCGGGCTCCTGTGGGGGGTGTGGGCCGCCCGGCACGCGGGCACCGGTGCCGACATTGCCTCGTCGGTTGCGAGTTTTGCGCTGATTGCCCTGCCGGGGTTCTGGGTCGCCTACCTGCTTCTGATTTTCCTGGTGAACTTTGCCGCGGTGCCGGTGCTTGGGACGCAATCCTACGGGATCGATTTCCCGAATGCGCTCGCCGCAGGCCTTGACCGCGTCTGGCATGTCGTCCTGCCGGGCACGATCCTGGCCCTCGGCGGCATCGCCGTCCAATCGCGCTTCATCCGCGCAACCGTCCTCGAAGCCATGCGCGAAGACTATATCCGCACCGCCCGCGCCAAAGGCCTCGCCGAAGACGTCGTCTTCTACAAACACGCCCTCCGCAACGCAATCCGCCCCCTCATCACCGGCATCGGGGCCCTGCTCCCGGCTCTCATCGGCGGTTCGATCATTATTGAAACCGTCTTCTCCTACCCGGGCATGGGACGCATGGGATACGAGGCGGTCCTCGAACGCGACTATCCCATGCTTATTGCCATCAACTTCATTGCAGCGGGCCTGATTCTTCTGGGCAATCTGCTGGCGGATGTCCTTTACGCGGTGGTGGACCCGCGCGTGCGCCTCGAATGAACCCGCCCGCTCCGGATTTGGAACACGCGGCCGCACCACCAAGTGGCGACAAACCGGCGCGCCGTATTCTGCGCCGCTTCCTCGCCAACCGCCTCGCCGTGGTTTCGATTGCCATGATCGCCGTCTTTTTCCTGACGGCCCTGGTGACCGGACTCTGCGCGCTCGGCGGCATCTATTTCCCGTACGATCCGAATGCGACCGACCTCGCAGGCAAGCTCCAGCCCCCGTCCGCCGCCCACTGGCTCGGGACCGACAACCTCGGACGCGACGTCCTGAGCCGCATGCTCAATGGCTCGTATGTGTCCCTCACCGTCGGGTTCGTCGCCATGACCGTCTCCCTGCTCATCGGTGTGGTGGTCGGCGCCGTGAGCGGATATTTCGGCGGGTGGGTCGACAACATCCTCATGCGCGTCGTGGACGCCCTCCTGTGCTTCCCCACGTTTTTCCTGATCCTGACGGCGGTCGCACTGCTCGGCCCCAACATCTGGATCATCATCGGCGTGATCGGAGCTCTTTCGTGGACGGGCACGGCACGTCTTGTCCGGGCCGAATTCCTGACCCTGCGCGAAACCGAATACGTGCGCGCCGCCCGGTCGCTGGGTCAGCGGACCCTCCCGATCATTTTCCGGCACATTTTGCCGAATGCTTTTGCGCCGATCTTTGTGACCGCGGTCGTGGGCATCCCCGAGGCGATCCTGATCGAGGCCGGCCTGAGTTTCATCAACCTCGGCGTCCAGCCGCCGCAGGCCACATGGGGCAACATCATCACCGACGGACGCACATACCTGCTCGACGCATGGTGGCTCATTTTCTTCCCGGGCATGGCCATTTTTACCGCCGCCCTCTCCTTTTACCTCGCCGGCGACGCCCTCCGCCAAGCCTCCGACACCCGCCAGGAACGCAAATAAAGCGCCCCCGGCCGCAAGAGCCACAGGGCTCCCAAATGGCCCGGGATGTCCGTTTGCAACGTTCGGCGATGCGCACCGGCTTCTGAACCGGAATCCGGAGGCGCGTGTCACGAGCGG
>CAZGNH010000364.1:0-2583 GCA_964527025.1 uncultured Chthoniobacterales bacterium
TGCGGGCGAGGGTTTTGGGTTTTCCGATGAGGGCGATCATTTCGTAGAGGCCGGGGCCGACCGGGCGGCCGCTGACGGCGATGCGGGCGGGGTGGACGAGGTCGCCTGTCTTGGCTCCGAGGGAGGCGGCGGTTGCCTTGAGCGAGGATTCGAGCGGGGCGTGCGACCAGTCATCGAGGGCGGCCCATGCGTCGCGGAGGGCTTCGAGGCGGGGCCGGGCGCCGGATTTTCCGAGGACCTTGGCCGCGGCTTCGGGATCGGTTTCGAACTCGTCGGCGAAAAAGAACCCGATCCATGCGGGGATATCGCTGAGGTGTTTGACCTTTTGTTGGACGATGGCGAGGACGGGAGCCAGGGCGGCGGGTTGGCCGTAGGGGATGCCGGCGGCATCGATGTAGGGCAGGGCAAGCTGCAGGTAGCGCTCCGGGTCCATGTGCATGAGGTGCTGGCCGTTGAGCCAAAAACATTTGTCCAGGTCGAAGATGGCATTGCGGCGGTTGACCCCGCGCAGGTCGAACAGATCGAGGATCTCGGTCATGGTGAGTTCCTCGCGGTTGTCCTTCGGCGACCACCCGAGCAGGCAGAGGTAATTGGCGACGGCTTCCGGTGCGTAGCCACCTTCGATGAAGTGTGTGATACTGGATCCTCCATCCCGCTTGCTGAGCTTTTTCCCCTCTTTGTTCAGGATGAGCGGAATGTGGGCGAACTGCGGCGGTTCGGCCCCGAGCGCCCGGTAGAGCTCGATGTGCTTGGGCGTGTTCGAGAGGTGGTCCTCGCCGCGGATCACATGGGTCATGCGCATTTCGATGTCGTCGACGACATTGACGAAGTGGAAAATCCACGAGCCGTCGGGCCGCCGGATGGTCATGTCGGGGTGGGTGCCGGGGTTTGACATGTCGAAGGTGATCGCGCCGCAGACCAAATCCTCCACGACGACCGGCAACCGGGGCGAGCGGAAGCGGATTGCGCCGGCGTCCTCGTAGAGGTGTCCGCCTGCTTCGAGGAGTGCGAGGTATTTTTCGTAGATTGCGTGCCGCTGGCTTTGGCGGTAGGGGCCGTGGGGCCCTCCTTTGTCCGGTCCCTCGTCCCAATCCAGCCCGAGCCATGAGAGGCCTTCGAAAATGACCGCGTCGGCTTCGGCCGTGTTGCGTTTGGCGTCGGTGTCTTCGATGCGCAGAATGAACATGCCGCCCTGATGCCGCGCGAAGAGCCAGTTGAAGAGCGCGGTGCGGGCTCCGCCGACGTGGAGGTGGCCGGTGGGCGAGGGTGCGAAGCGGGTGCGGATGGTCATGCCCGAGATTCCCGATTCAGGCCGCCGCAGGCAACATGAAAAACGGCCGCCGGGGAAATCAGGCGCCGAAATCGTTTTCGAGGACGATCCGGTATCTGGGTTTGCCGCGGTCGAGGTGATCGAGGGCTTCGTTGACGCCCGACATGGGGAAGAGTTCGGTCATCGGAGCGATGCGGTGGCGGGCGCAAAACTCGATCATGGCGGAGGTGGTGGCGGGGCTGCCGAGAGGGGTTCCCGAGAGGGATTTCTGGCCGCCAATGAGGGAAAAGGCCGCGACGGGGATTGGTTCGAGGACGGCTCCCACAAAGTGCATGCGGCCCTTCGGGGCGAGCAGTCTCATCAGGGCCTGCCAATCGAGCGGCACATTCACGGTCACCAGCAACAAATCCAGCGAGCCGGTGAGTGGTTTCCACGAATCCGGGTTGCGCGAATCGACGATTGTGTGGGCGCCGAGCGTGCGGATTTCGTCCGTTTTCGATTTGTCCGATGAGAAGGCGACGACTTCGCATCCCCATTTGTTGGCGAATTGGACGGCGAGGTGCCCGAGGCCGCCGATGCCGATGATTCCGACGCGGGCGGTGGGAGGGATGGCGAACTGGACCAATGGGTTGAAGACCGTGATGCCTCCGCAGAAGAGCGGGCCGGCCGTGGCATGATCCAGCGCGTCTGGCAACGGCGTCGCCCAGGACCAGTGGCAGCGCACGCGGTCGGCGAAGCCCCCGTGCCGCCCGACAATCGTCTGTTCCGCCGAGGCACACAGGTTGTGGTCGCCGCCGAGACACTGCGGGCAGGAAAGACAACTGCGCGAAAACCACCCGAGCCCCACACGATCCCCGACCCGCACCCGCCGCACGCCCTCCCCTGCCGCAACCACCCTGCCGGCAACTTCGTGGCCCGGAACCAGCGGGTAGGAACTCTGGCCCCACTCATTGCGAAGCATCGACAAATCCGAATGGCAGATCCCGCAAAAATCCACGGCAATCTCCACCTGATCCTCCCCAAGGGGCCCCGGATTGTAAGAAAACGGTTCAAGGGTCCCTCCCGCCTTCGAAGCAGCATAAGCGCGGAATTCCTTCATGAGAGGATCACCCTAGCATCGTGCCCCGGGCAGGTCAATTTCCCAATCCCCGCAACACGGTTGTCAAAACGCCGCCGCCATCGTAAACTCCCACTTGCAGCACCAATCTCCTTCGCGCCCGTAGCTCAGAGGACCAGAGCAGCTGCCTTCTAAGCAGCGGGTCGCTGGTTCGAATCCAGCCGGGCGCGCTTATATTTTAAGTCGTTTATTATAA
>CAZGNH010000365.1:0-1993 GCA_964527025.1 uncultured Chthoniobacterales bacterium
ACTCCTGGGATCCTCAAAATTCTCGAAACCCTCCGCGGGAAAACCCCCGCGGTTCATTCAACCCAACGCGGCAAAGCCGCAAACCAAACACCATGAATATCCTGACCATTGACATCGACTCGTTGCGCGCCGACCACCTCGGTTGCTACGGCTACCACCGCAACACCAGCCCGCACATGGACGCCATAGCGGCCGAAGGCGTGGTCTTTGAACAGTGCCACACCTCCGATGCCCCGTGCCTGCCTTCGCGCACCGCGCTGTATTCGGGCCGTTTCGGCATCCACACAGGGGTCGTTGGCCACGGGGCGACCGCCGCGCAGCCGAAAATTCAGGGGCCGTCGCGGGATTTCCGGGATGCCTTCGACGAACAGGGCCTGGCCCGCCAGCTCCAACTGCTGGGCTACCATACCGCCATGGTCAGCCCGTTCGGCCAGCGCCACGCTGCGTGGCACTTTTATGCCGGGTTCCACGAAATCCACAACACAGGCCAGGGGGGCATGGAGTCGGCCGAGGTTGTCCGTCCGGTGGTGGACAAGTGGCTGCTCGACAACGCGGCCAAGGATCGCTGGTATTTGCACATCAACTACTGGGATCCCCACACTCCCTACCGGGTGCCCGCCGACATCGAAAACCCCTTTGCCAACGACCCTCTGCCCGCGTGGATCGAGGATGACGACCTCCTCCGTCGGCACCAAGCCCTCACCGGCCCACACACCGCGCTGGATTTTTCCATGTACAGCGGCGAAGAAAATCCGCGGTTTCCGCGCAGCCCGGGTTCGATCACAGACAGGGCGTCCCTGCGGCGCGTCATTGACGGCTACGACATGGGGATCCGTTACGTGGACGACCAGGTCGGCTCAATTGTCTCTCAACTCAAGGCGGCCGGCGTTTTTGAGGACACCCTCATCATCATTTTGGCCGACCACGGGGAGAATCTGGGGGAGCTTGGAATTTACGGCGAGCACGGAACGGCCGATCAGGCGACGTGCCGGATTCCCCTCATTGTCAAATACCCCGGCGGTGCCCGCGGCGTGCGCAACACGCGATTCCACTACAGCCTTGATCTCGCGCCCACGCTCATGGACTTGCTGGGCGGGGAAAAGCAGCCCCTCTGGGACGGCGGCTCCTTCGCTTCCGCGATCACGTCGGGGAAAAACACCGGTCGCGATGAGGTGATCCTGAGCCAGTGCTGTCATGTGTGTCAGCGGTCCGTGCGCTGGGACAACTGGCTCTATATGCGGACCTACCACGATGGCTTCCACCTGTTCCCGCAGGAAATGCTCTACGAACTCGAAGCCGACCCCCACGAGCAGGTCAACCTTGCCGACCGGCGTCCCGACCTCTGCCGCGAAGGCCAGTGGAGGCTCTCCCGCTGGCACGATGCCCAAATGAAAAAAATGGCCATCGAGGGCAACGATGTCGTGGATCCCCTTTGGACCGTGATGCGCGAAGGAGGGCCGTTTCACGCGCGTCTGAGCGACGGCAGCGTGCCCGGCCAGCCGCTGGGCGGTCTGGCAGGATTTGAGCGCTACCTCGGGCGCCTTGAGGAGACCGGCCGCGCGGACGGTGCCGCGGCCCTGCGGGAAAAATACGCCGCGCCGATTGCCAAATGCAGTCGGCGGGCAGGCGGGCCGTCATGAGGACGCCCATTGAACATTGAACGGGCGGCTTCGGGTGTAGTCATAACATGGGTGAGATTTTGTGTCTCTTGGGCGAGCAGGGACTGGTGATGCCCCTGCTGAGCGGGGCGGTGGCCTGCCGGCTTGATTGATTTTGTCCGGTCTGCGACATACACTTCCGCCATGCTCTCGGTGTTTGAATTTTTGGATGAGTTTTCGGGCAGGCTGCGGGGGGCGGGCGTGCGTTTCGCGATCACGAGCGGGATGGCCTGTGTCCGCTATGGACTGCAACAGACCACCAAAGACTCCGACTGGATCGTTGAGCCATATGATCTGAAGATCGAAGCCGCCATCCGTGCCGAGCGTATGATCTG
>CAZGNH010000366.1:0-3514 GCA_964527025.1 uncultured Chthoniobacterales bacterium
GATGGTGGACGGGGAGTATGCGTTGGGGGATGTGATGGGGGTTGCGTATGGTGGTGCGCCGACCGGGGCAGCGGCGGAGAATCTGTGGACGATCACCCGCTGGACCGACGCCGACAGGCCGGCCAAGGGATTCAACCTCGATGCGATCATGCCGCCAGTGGGGCTGACCCTCGATGAGAGTGCGCTGCCGGAGTCCCTTCGCCCATGGATCGGCCCGGCGACGAAGGTCTCCCTCCAAAGCCCGGTCAAGCTGTCCCTGCCGGAGGGATCGAAAGCAAGGGCCCTTGCGTGGGATGCCGGCACGGGCGCCGGGATCTTTTTAAACGACCACGGCAAGGGGCGGGTGGTGACGGTGAGCGGATTCGGGGATTTAAAAGAGGCGTTTTATCCGCTGGTGATGTATGCGGGCGGGCGTGAGGAGGAGGTCGGGCGTCTGTGGGCGCGGGATGCCGGAGTTTCCGCCTACTGCTACCCGCACAAGAAGTTGCTGATTGCCTTCAATCACTCGGGAGAAGAGGTCTCGACGACCCTGCACTTCGACCCCGCATTGGTCGGTGCCCAAGGCGGGACGGTGACCCTGCGGCGTCACGGATCGGAAGAGAAGAGCACATTGCCCGCGGCGCAACTCCGTCAGGGGCTGCCGGTGACTCTCGCTCCGGGAGAAACCGCCTACTGGTTCGTCGGGGAGGACATTGCCGGGGATTCCTGATCCTGTGTGGCCTGCGTGAAGCCGGGGATTGTTTTGTCGGTGCGGCTTGCGGTGGGTTGCGCGGGGTTGTTCCTTGCTTCCTGTGCGGTTGACTGGCGTGCGCGGGAGGGGAAAACTTCCGGGGTCTTTGTGGTTGAGACCGGCAGGACGGTGCGTGCCGGGGCCGACCGGGTGGTGGGGATCAATGTAAATTACCTGCGCGATGCGGATGAGAACCGTGCGTCCGGTGCGCGCCCGCTCGCGTTGGCCCTGCGCGAGATGGGCGTGCGGTGGCTCCGGTATCCGGGCGGTGAGAAATCCGATTTTGTGTCGTGGGAGGGAGGCATGCCGCGTCCCTTGGGCAACTACACACCCCTGGCATCTTCGGGCAGCCGGGCCTTCCGGTTGCTTGAATTCGACCGGTTTGTGGCGCTCGCGCGGGCGGTGGGAGCGCGCCCGTATGTGGTGGTGGGGTGTGATGCACCGCGGCGCACCGGACGCCCGCAGGAGGCCATGTTGCGGGAGGCGGTTGCGCTTGTCCGCTACGCGAACGTCATCCGGCGGCACGGGGTGACACATTGGGAAATCGGCAACGAGAATTGGAACAACCGGACGTCGTCTCCCGATGCCATGGCCGGGACAGTCGCGCGCTTTGCACCGGCCATGAAGGCCGTGGATCCCGGCATCCGTGTGGGGGCAAGCGGATCCGGCACGGCATGGTGGCGGCGGTTCCTGCCGGTTGCGGCTCCGCATTTGGACTTCCTCTCGGTGAGCCTGTATCCGGTTTGGGGGTGGAGCGGTTACGAGCGGTGGGCGGGCCGCCGCGCGGACGTCCTCGATGCCCCGGTCGCCGATGCGCTCGCCGCCATCGAAACCCTGCCCGACCCCGCGACCCGCGCCCGCCTGCGGGTGGTCGTTGCGGAAACCAATGCCATCAACTGGCACCGCCGGGGGTGGGACTCGGACAACACGCTCGGTCACGCCCTCGTCACCTTCGAAACCTTCGGGCGCCTTCTGCGGCATCCGCGCGTCGAGGCGGCGATGTTGTGGGGAACCCGTTGGGTGGACGACAATGAGGCTCCATCGAGCGTGTATTACGCATTGGATGCGCGCAACCGCCTGCTTCCTCCCGGCCGCTCACTGGCGCTCTGGGGGCAGTTTCTCCATGGCGACTTCCTCGAAGTGCGCGGAGGCGGACGCGTGCTTGATGCCTTTGCGAGCGCCTCCCGCGACCGCAGGAAGCTCACGCTCTGGGTGCTCAACCGGGGGCTGGAACCCGCCTGTGACGTGCGGCTTGACATCCGCGGCCCGGGGGGGTGGACATGCGTCGAGGCCCGCCGGTTCGGCGGAACGTCGCCCGATGACCGCTCTCCCGCATGGACCCGCAGTCCATCCGACGGCGATTTCCGGACCCTTTCCCTGCCGCCTGTCTCAGTGACCGTGCTCCGTTTTGTGCGGTGAGACTTCCTGCGCCGGTGCGAGATCCTCGCGCCGCTTGCGGCGGAACTGCCTGCGCTCGGTCATCAAATGCAGGATCCCGAAATAAAACCCCGCAAGCAGAGTCTGGCCGCCAAGGGTCAGGAAGATCCCGCTCACCACGGCAAGCTGGAGCGGTTCGAGGTGCGCCATGGGCAGAGAAATCCCGCGCGCGGCCTGCAGTGCCACAAGAACGGCCACGACCAGACTCGCAACCACAATGGCCGCTCCCGCCAGCAAAAATCGCTCAAGCGTCCCGCGCTCGCGCAACACCCAGAACTTGGTGAGCGGAGGGTGCAGCCCGATCTCGATGGCCACAAATTTGGCAAATATCGCAAGCAGCACGGCCTGATAGCCGAGGATGGCCGCCGCCATGGCAAACACCAGAACCGGCGTCGCGGCCCATCCGGCGGCCGTGCCCGTCAGGACAAGCGCAAGGGCGAGGAGGCCTGATGCGCCGAGGAGCAGCCCCGGGATGCCGAATGTCCACCGCGGGCTCATCAGAAGGTAGAGGCGCAGGCTGCGCCAGCCGTCGCGGTAGGTTTTCAGGTGGGGTTTGCGGTCCCTGCCGTCGGGGGAGAGGGTGGTGGGCACCTCGGTGATTTTGAGCCGGTAGAGCTCGGCCTTGATGATCATTTCGAGGGCGAACTCCATTCCGGGGCTTTGGATGCGGAGGCCTTCGATGGCCTCCTTGCGGAAGCCGCGCAGGCCGCAGTAAAAATCGCCGCACACCTCGTGGTCGTAAATCCTCCGGCCCAGCGCGCTGAGCATCGGGTTGCCAACAAACCTGTGCATGAACGGCATCGCCCCCGGAGAAATCCCGCCCAAAAACCGGTTCCCCATCACAAGGTCGTACCCCTCCCGCAACTTGTCCACAAAGGGTTGAAGATTCAGAAAGTCGTAGCTGTCGTCGCTGTCATCCATGATGACGAAGGTGCCGCGGGCTGCGTGGATTCCGGTCGAGAGGGCGGCTCCGTAGCCTTTGACCGGGACGGGGACGACCCGTGCGCCGAGGCCTTCGGCGATTGCGATGGATCCGTCGGTGCTGCCGTTGTCGGCGACAATGATTTCCCCCGCGATGCCGCTGGTTTCGAGAAATTGTTTGGCCTTGCCGATGCAGACCGGAAGGGTTTTCGCCTCGTTGAGGCACGGCATGACAATCGAGAGTTCCATGGCAGCGTGGGGAATCCTCCTTCTTTGCGGGCGGCGGCGCAACAGGAAAACGAATTCAGGGTGATTCCGCGGGGGGAGCAAGGCTTTTTCATTTGAAGCCGCCGCGCCAGCAAACATCCGGCTCGATCTGAAATCTGCCATTTGAGATTTCAAATGCTTTTTCATTGGGCCGCGCAG
>CAZGNH010000367.1:0-5893 GCA_964527025.1 uncultured Chthoniobacterales bacterium
GTGGATGGGAATCACCGGAAACCCCATGCTCTTGAGCAACGTGACGGCCATGTGCGAATAGCGCGCGGGATTCGGGCTCGCTCCAAGCACCGCCACCGGCCTGCCAATCGCGTTTTCGTCCTCCATGGGATGGGTGTTCATAGGAGGTCCGCCGGACCTGAACAGGCCGGATCATGGCGCACGCTCAACGGATCAAGGTTTGTCATGTCGTGATGGCTCATGCTGTCTGCAATGCTTTCGGGTTGGTTGGTGATGGCTTCCCGGTGTCCCGGCGGGAACGAAGGCCGGTGTGCGGGGTCATCGCGCGCGCCTGCGCGGCGATCCCCTCGACGATCCCCTCGCGAATCAGCTTCGCCGCCCGCAAAAATTTCGGGCTCGCCACCCGGTAATAAACCGTCCGCCCGTCCCGGCGCGTCCCGACACACCCAAGATCCCGCATGATCCGCAAATGCTGGGAAACCGCCGGCATCGGCGCGCCGACAGATTCCGCCATCTCCGTGACCGCCCGCTCGCCATCCCCGAGCAAAAACAACAACCGCAACCGCAGGGGATTCGAAAAGACATGACAGAACTCCGCATGGCGGCGGAACAGGCACGCCTCCCCGGACTCTGATTCCCTGCATAGTTTCATGATTGCGCAACAATACACATATTTGGAAAAACTGGAAGGGGTTTTTTTCGCGGCCCGGCCGGGGCCGGTTTTTGGGGCTTGTGGCCGGGCGGGGGTTCGGGGTAGTGACTCCGTGCAGATGATGGGACTTGAAATCCTTGTCGGGGTGTTTTTTGGCGCGCTGGGGTATGTGGTCTTCCGCGCGTTGCTGCTTGGTTTTTTCACGGTGGCTCCGAACGAGCGGGCGGTTTTGTCGAGTTTCGGGCGGGCGGAGAGGCTTGGGGGGGCGACGACGGCGGAGCTTCCGATGGCGGAGGCGATGTCCGGTTCCGACAGGCAGCGGTATGCGTATCCGCAGCTCCGGGTGATCGGGCCGGGGGGGCCGTATTTCCGTTGGCCGTGGCAGAAGGTCCACAAGGTGAACATCGCGCTGGTGACGGCCAGTATTGCCTACGATCCCGAAACCCCGGAGGCGAACCAAAACGGCACCGTGCTCGAAGCGGTCACCCGCGACCAGCTCAACATCGGTGTGACCGGTCAGTTGCGGTTCGGGGTTTCGGAGAGCAACATGTATGCGTTTCTCTTCGGGGTGAAAAATCCCGTGGCTCATGTGATGGGGTATTTTGTTTCCGTGTTGCGCGAGCGCATCGCGAATTTCCGGGCGCCGTTGCCCGCGGATGGCGCGCCCGCGGGCCCGGAGGATTTGCGGTTCGAGGGGATTTCCATCAACGACCTGCGCAAAAATCTCAATTTGCTCAACGAGGAGATGGACCGCGAGTGCGGGTCGAGCGAGGCGCGATATGGGATCAAGCTGGATGCGTCTTTGATCACGGGGATTGATCCACCGGCGCAGATCGAGTCGGCGCTGGCTGCGATCAACACGGCGCACAACGAGGTGTATTCGGAGGTGAGTGTCGCGCAGGCGCTGGCCGACCAGCGCATCGAGGAGTCCAAGCGGGCGGTCGAGATCCAGACGATGCGGGCGGAGGCGGAGGTCGAGCCGTTGCGGTGGCTGGCCGAGCAGTTGCGGATGCTCAGGCAGAGCGGCCCGGGGGCGATCGCGGGGTATTTGCGCAATGTAAAGTTGGACCTTTACCAGAGGGCGCGGCGGATTCTTCTGCCGATGAAGCCATGACATTTGTGTTCACGGCGTTTTTGACATTTGTGGTGCTGCTGGTGGCGGTGCCGGTGGTTTTGGGGTTGTGTCGGTTTTTCGGGGTGTTTGCTGTTGTGGGGGAGTGTGAGGCGCAGGTATTTTTGCTTTTTGGGAAGGTGGCGGGGGTGATTGCCGAGCCGGGGCTGCATGTGTTGCCCTTGGTGCTGGGTCCGCAGGCACTGCTGATCCGGTTTTTTGGCGGGGTGCGGAGTGTGGATTTGAGGCTTGATCAGGAATACCTGCGCAGCCAGGCGGTCAACTCGGAGGAGGGAACCCCCATGGGAATCGGCGTCTGGTACGAAATGTGTGTCTCGAATCCCGAGAGCTACCTCTTCCGCAACACGGATCCCCGCGGATCCCTCCGCGCCAATGTGCGCAATGCAACCGTCCGGTGCCTCAACAACATGCCCCTCCAGCGCCTGCTCGAAGACCGCCACGCCATGAGCCGCCGCGTGCGCGAGGACGTCTCACCGAAATCCGAAGACTGGGGATACGGCCTGGGCTCGGTCTATATCCGCAAGGTCCACTTCCGCGACGCGGCCATGATCGCCCAAATCGAACAAAAAGTCGTCAACCGCCTGCGCCAGGTCACCTCCGCCATCCGCCAGGAGGGGGCCAACCAAGTCGCGATCATCAAAAGCAGCGCAGAGCGCACCGCCGCCGTCGAGTTTGCCCGCGCCGGAGCCGTGAGGCCCTACATCGTGGGCAAAGCCATCCAGGAGGTCTCCGAAGATCCCGAAATCCTCGAAGCGGTCTTCGAAATTCTCGAGACCCAGAAAATGCTTGAGGGCGAGGTCGACTTGACCCTCCTTCCCCGCGACCGCGACGGGTTTCTTACGAACCTGCTCGCCGCCGCACCCGGCACAGAACCCCCCGGCAAAATGCAGGGGTAACCCCCGTTTTTGGTCGGAAATTGGGAAACAGGAATTACGGATCCCGGTGCTCCGCGAGTCGGGCTGCGACGTGCGGTGGCACGAAGGCCGACACATCGCCTCCGAGGCGCGCGACCTCCTTCACGATCCTCGAGCTCAGAAACGTGTGTTCTTCCTGGGGCGTGAGGAAAATCGTTTCGAGGCGCGGTTCGAGGCGCCGGTTCATGAGCGCCATCTGAAACTCGAATTCAAAGTCCGAGACCGCCCGCAGGCCCCGGATCAGGACCATCACATTTTCGGCGCGCGCGAAATCGACGAGCAGGCCGTTGAGTTCGCGGACTTCGACTTTGGGGTTCGAGGCGACGGCTTCCCGGATCATTTCCAGGCGTTCGGGCACGGAGAAGAGGGGGTGTTTGGCTTCGTTCGAGGCGACGGCGACGATCACGCGGTCGAAAATGGCGCTGGCGCGGTGGATGATGTCGACGTGCCCGAAGGTGACCGGGTCGAAGCTGCCGGGGTAGATGGCGCGGTTTCTCATTCCCACTCGATGGTTGCCGGGGGTTTGCTCGAGATGTCGTAGCAGACCCGGTTGACGCCCTTGACTTCGTTGATGATGCGTCCCGAGATGCGGGAGAGGACGGTATTGGGCAGGCGGACCCAGTCGGCGGTCATTCCGTCGCGGCTTTCGACCACACGCAGGGCGACGGTGTTTTCGTAGGTGCGCTCGTCGCCCATCACCCCCACCGACCGCACCGGCAGCAGCACCGCAAAGGACTGCCACACCCTGTAATACCACCCGGAAGACTTCATCTCTTCGAGGACAATCGCATCGGCCTCCCGCACCATCCGCAACTTGTCGGCGGTGATTTCCCCGAGCACGCGCACCGCCAGGCCCGGACCCGGAAACGGCTGGCGCCCGACAATCTCCTTGGACAGGCCGAGTTCGGCGCCGACCTTGCGCACCTCGTCCTTGAAGAGCTGGCGCAGGGGTTCGACGAGCTGGAAATGCATGCGTTCCGGGAGGCCTCCGACATTGTGGTGGCTTTTGATGAGAGAGGCGGGGTTTCCGGAGATCGAAACACTTTCGATCACATCGGGGTAGAGGGTGCCTTGGGCGAGGAAGCGGTACGATCCGGGGTGGGTTTTGCGCAGGTCGCGGGCGGCGGCTTCGAAAACGCGGATGAATTCATTGCCGATGCGTTTGCGTTTGGTTTCCGGGTCGGTGACTCCCCGGAGGGCGGTGAGGAAGCGGCGCGAGGCCTCGACGGTTTTGAGGCGGATATGGAACTGGCCGGCGAAGATGCGGTTGACGGCGGCGGCTTCATTGGCGCGGAGCAGGCCGTTGTCGACGAAGATGCAGGCGAGTTGGTCTCCGATGGCACGGTGGAGCAACGCGGCGGCCACCGAGGAATCCACTCCGCCGCTCAGCCCGAGGATCACGCGCGCGTCGCCCACCTGTTCGCGGATCCGGGCGCAGGCCCGGTCAATGAACGACCCCATCGTCCACCGCCCCCTGCTCCCGCAGATCCCGTGAAGGAAATTTTTCAGGATGGCCGTGCCGCGCGGCGTGTGGGCGACTTCGGGATGGAATTGGAGTCCGTAGAGGTGGCGGGCGGGGTCGCCGACGACCGCGTGGGGGGCGTTTTCGGTGGTGCCCAGCACACGGAAACCGGCGGGAAGCTTTGTGATTTTGTCCCCGTGGCTGTTCCAGACATCCAGCCGGCGTGGCAGCCCCTTGAACAACGCTCCCGGCGCGGCCACACGCAGGATCCCCGCCCCATACTCGCGGCGGTCCGAACGCCCGACTTTACCCCCGAGATCCCGCACCATCAACTGCATCCCGTAGCAAATCCCCAAGACCGGCACACCAAGGCCGTAAAGGGCCTTGTCCACGCGCGGCGCCCCCTTCGCATAGACACTGGCCGGTCCCCCGGACAAAATGATTCCCCTCGGGCGGGATGCGGCGATGTCGCGCGCCTTGGTCCAATACGGCAGGATTTCGGAATAGACTTTGCACTCGCGCACGCGGCGCGCGATCACCTGGGTGTATTGGGAGCCGAAATCAAGAATGAGGATTTTATCCTCCGTCGGGGACGGGGCGGGCTTCATGGGTTGTGTTGAGACGGTGGGATGCCGTGGCGCTAGCGGAATTCCGGGCCGAAGGAATCCTGGGTCGGGTTGGTTTCGACGATTTGCCCGCGCCCCTGGATGCCCTCCTGGAACTTCGTGCCGACCTCGCCGAACTCGCTCTCGGTGACGGCACATCCACAGAGAACCGCCACCGCCATCATGAGAATGCTGACTTTTTTCACCGTTCCCATGATAGGTTGTGAAATCTCCATGGCAACAAAGATTCCACCGCGCGAACTGCTCGCGTTGTATGCCGGCGGGTGGTTCCCCATGGCCGGCCCGGACGGCGACATCCGCCTCCATTCGCCGGATCCCCGTGGTATTCTTCCGCTGGACGGCTTCCGGGTGCCGCATGGATCGCGCAAGGCGGTGCGTGATCCCGCGTGGGAGACCCGTGTGGACACCTGTTTTGGCGAGGTGGTGGCCATGTGTGCGCGGCGGCGGGAGGGGACGTGGATCGATGCGCGGATCATGGCCAGTTACCTTGCATTGCACGGGGAGGGGTTTGCACATTCGGTCGAGATTTGGAGGGACGGGCGTCTGGCGGGGGGGCTTTACGGGGTGCGGCTCGGCGCCGCCTTTTTTGGGGAATCGATGTTTCACGTGGTGCCGGGAGCCTCGAAGGCGGCTCTGGCCGCGCTTGTGGAGCGCCTGCGGTGCGGGGGGTTCCATCTCCTGGACATCCAGTGGGTGACCCCGCACCTTGCGCGGTTCGGAGCCACCGCCATCCCGCGCGCCCGCTACCTCGACCTCCTCGGGAGGGCCCTGCGCACGCGCGGCGAGTGGAATCCATCCCGCACCGCGCGCCAACCCGCCGGAGAAAACCACCGGCACGAATGGCGCTGGCTTGAGCCCCAAAGGGGCAGCATCCCAAACCGGCCTTGAGTGCCATTCCCCACCTGCCACCCATTCGAACCGGTGCGGGGCACGGCCCTCCAACGAGGTTTCCGCGTGAGAAATCTTCGGGGTCCGCCGCACCGGGGGCTGCGGGATTGGGGTTTACAGGAGGCGGTGGGGTGTGGGATGATAACTTCCTTCTGCTCACGTGGCGGAACTGGCAGACGCGTGCGCCTCAGGAGCGCATGGGGAAACCCTTGGAGGTTCGAATCCTCTCGTGAGCACGTT